>CAVBPI010000213.1:0-3893 GCA_963596955.1 bacterium
TTCACCTCGCTTGCCGGAAGAGGAAACTATGTCGGTGATGTGCTGACCCTGTTCAATCATTCCCCTGCATGGTATGGAGAGGGTGACGAGAAAATCTATATCGACGGAGAGGATTTCCCCTCTCATTTCGGAACCGGAACCGAAGATTACTACAACTCCTCGTGGGCTCCGGTAGTCGTTTTCCATACTCCGTTCGGAGGTGCCCCGCGGGCCGACCAGGAGTCCTCGCACGGCTACAATACCTTCTTCAGGACGAGACTGCTCGACAACATCCCGTTCCGGGATAGTCTCAGGTTTGACATTGAACTCTTGAGCTGGGTTCCGGGGACGGCCGACTATGCTTCAACGGCATACTGGTACGGAGACCTTGATTCAAAGCCTGCTGTTTCGTCGGACCCGTTCACTGACAGATATTCCCTGGCTCCGGTTCCGGCAGATCCGACAAAATGGTCATTGGGAGGAATTGAGTTCGAGAACACCCCTGTGCAGAGCAAGTCGGAGACTCTGATGACCGACCGGCAGGGCATGACGGGATTTCCGGACGGACGATGGAGCGGCGGACGACAGCTCGCGTGTTTCGGCGGCCGGCCGGGCGACAGCATATCATTCGTCTTCGACGGTCTGGAAAACGGGGAATATGACATAATCCTCCATTCCACGAAGGCACGTGACTATGGAATTGTCGAATATATTCTTGACGGAAAGAAAGTTTATGAATTTGACGGCTATGACACTGTCGTCACGGATTCCGGTCCCATATTCCTCGGACGGCACCGTGTTTCCGAAAGAAAACTGAGGTTTGACGTGAGGCTTGTCGGGCGCAACGCGCTTTCTTCGGGCTATATGTTCGGGCTCGACTGCATTGTTCTGAATGCGGTCGGGATTCTCGATGACGGCGGCAGAGCCTCTGCAAGTGACGGAGAATATACGCTTTTGCTGCCGGTCAGCGATTCGTCCCCGGAGCGTCGGGTCCACAGGCTGGGAGCCTCCGGTGAGAGGGCAATGCCCGTGAACATACGACTTGCCGAGAATGATTATGACTATCTTGTCCCGATGAAGATGCTGCACGGAGAATCCCTTGAAGTGACGGGAATCCCGTATGCCTCAGAATTCTGGAAGAATGCGCGTGTTGGCGACGCTTCCGGATGTAATGTCCGCGAGCGTGTCTCCTTTCATTTTGCTCCTCCTTACGGATGGACTAATGACCCCAACGGGATGTTCTTCCTTGACGGCAAGTGGCATCTATTCTATCAGTTTAACCCTTATGGGGCAAAATGGCAGAATATGTCCTGGGGACACGCGGTCTCGGAAAATCTGATGGACTGGGAATATCTCCCTGTCGCATTGTGCCCGGATGAACTCGGAGCCATTTTTTCAGGTTGCGCCGTAGTTGACCGTTCCGGAAGCGCCGGATTCGGGGAGAATGCCGTCGTGGCCGTCTATACTTCCGCCGGAAGTAGTCAGTCCCAGAGCATTGCTGCCAGCACTGATGGGGGACTGACTTTTTCCAAGTATGCCGGCAATCCGGTTCTCTCGTCTGTCCGTCCGGATTTCCGCGACCCGAAGGTGTTTTGGCATGAAGCTACCGGAAAGTGGGTGATGGTTGTCGCGGCCGGTGATGCCATGGAGTTTTATTCGTCGGCTGATCTCAGGAACTGGGAGTTCGAAAGCAGGTTCGGCGAGACGGTCGGATGTCATTCCGGATGCTGGGAATGTCCGGACTTGGTTGAACTGCCATACGGCGACGGGACAAAATGGGTTCTTCTCTGCTCTCTGGACAGGGGAGGCGATCACGGTTCCGCCGTCCAGTATTTTGTCGGTGACTTTGACGGCAAGGTGTTCCGGTTTGCGGAGGACGGTCCGCACGGATGGCTGGACTATGGTAGGGATTTTTATGCTTCCGTGACTTGGAACAATGCTCCTGAGAATCGTAATGTGCTGCTTGCGTGGGAAAACAACTGGAGATATGCCAATGATTTGCCGCTGACCGGCTGGCGCGGTCAGATGAGTCTTCCGCGCGAACTCAAACTCGTGGACTACAACGGGCGCACGACGTTGAGCGCCTTGCCTGTCAGGGAATTGCGTGAGCGGATTGTCCCGAAGAGAGTGTGTGATCGTATTGTCGTGGATGAACATTCCTTCCGCATTGGCAAGGGCGGCAAGTTGCTGCGGCTTTCCTTTGACGGTCTTTCCTCCGAATATGGGGCTGCTCTGTCGAACGGTTCCGGCGAGGAAGTCCGTCTGACATTTGACCGCAGTTCCGGGAAATTCTCTTTCGACAGGACACGGAGCGGGCAGGTGGATTTCAGCCCGTCTTTCCCTTGTGTGACGGAAATGGCTGTAGGATGCGGCACGTCGCATACCCTTGAAATCTGCATTACTCCGTATTCGATAGAGTGTTTTGTGGATGATGCTCTTTCCATGACTAACCTTGTGTTCCCTTCTTCCGAATATGACAGACTGAGACTGTTCTCGGACGGCGATCGCCCCGTCTCTGTCAGTATGGAACTGTGCGCATTGAACGGAAACGACATAATTTAGCGACATGAGGACCGGACGATTTTCATATCTTGCATTTCTTCTCCCGTTTCTTCTCCCGTTTCTTCTCTCCTGTTCGGAAAAGGAACCGGAGGTGCCGACATATACTATAGGCTTCTCGCAGTGTGCCAATGATATGTGGCGCCAGATAATGATGGTGCAGATGGATGCCGAAGTCTCTAAGTACCCGGACGTCCGTCTCGTCACAAAGGTCTCGCATAACGACACTCGCGAACAGGTGGAGCACATCCATGAATTGCTTGACTCCGGAGTTGATCTTCTCATCGTCTCTCCGAACGAGTCTGTCGGCGAGATTACTGAAATTACGGAGTCCGCATACGAAAAGGGGATACCTACTGTAATATGTGACAGAAAGATTGATTCGGACAAATATTCGACATATATAAGCGCGGATAACTACCAGATAGGGCGTGCGGTGGGGGAGTATGTCCGTTCCGTGCTGCCCGAGGGCTCGTCTGTCCTTGAAATTTCCGGACTCTCCGCGTCGTCTCCCGCAAAGGAGAGACATCAGGGCTTCATTGATGTGGTTCGGGACAGCTATCGTCTCAGACGGATTGACGGGAACTGGATTCCGGATGTAGCGAGGGCGAGAGTGGAGGATATCGGACGCTACGGGGACATAGACCTCGTCTTCGGGCAAAATGACGAGATGGCGCTCGCCGCCTACGATGTCATCAACGTCAGGTGCCCGGAAGACGCCGCGAGGATTAAGTTCATCGGCATAGATGCGTTGGTCGGAGTTGATGCTGTGATTGACGGCAGGCTTGACGCATCCTTTCTCTATCCGCCGGGAGGAGAGTTCGTCATAGACACGGCGATACGGCTGCTTCGCGGTGAGACAGTTTCCAAGAACTATACTCTCAAGTCCTCGATAGTCGATGCTTCCAATGCCGCGACACTGAAAATGCAATCTGAACAGATGCTTGATTATCAGAGACATATCAATTCGCAGCGGGAAGAATTGGAGAAAATCAGAAAAAGTTACGCTCTCCTGTCAAGTTCATCCCTTGTCCTGCTCATCGTTGCACTGGTCCTTCTGAGTGTAGCCGCTGTTTCATTTGTCGCCGTCAGGAAGATGACCCGCAGAAACAGGGAACTTGTGGCAAGGAACAGTGAGATTGAACATAAAACTGATGAACTTCTCGCTCAGAATGTCCAGATTGAGATGATGGCGGACCAGAAACTCCAGTTCTTCACCAATCTCTCTCATGAGATTCGCACGCCCCTTACCCTTATCCTCAATCCTCTGGACAAGATAGAGAAGGCAGTCAGGGATCCTCTCATAGCGAAGGATATCATGACTCTTCGGCATAATGCCAGACATCTTCTGAAGG
>CAVBPI010000213.1:3903-4964 GCA_963596955.1 bacterium
GAATAATAAGAGCGTTCTGAGGGTGCAGGAAACGGACATAGCGTCGTTCGTAAATGAAATCGTGAGATATTTCGAGACTTATGCCCGCAGCGAGAACATTGTCTATAACTTCACTTCCGATATCAGGGAACGCTGTCTCTGGATTGACAAGGACAAGATGGAGCAGGTGTTCATTAACTTGATTTCCAATGCATTCAAAAATTCAAGGAAATATGGTGTAATCACGATTTCCGTCATTGAAAACGAGACGAGCGTGATTGTCGAGGTTCATGACACGGGGATAGGGATGGACATGAACACGCGACAGCATATTTTCGACAGGTTCTATTCCGTCGGAAGTTCGCATAGTCACGGAATCGGCATCGGGCTTCATCTGAGCAAGGAATATGTGGAACTGCATTCCGGAAAGATTTATGTGAACAGTGAACCCGGTCGCTTCACCTCTTTCTTCGTGGAGATACCGAAAGGCAAGGAACATCTCCCTCCTGACACGGTGTTCGTGGATGCGGACAGCGGCACCTCGGCTCCGGAGCTTCAGGACGATGAAACTGCAAGGAAACTTCTTTCCAAACGGTATGACGATGTCGTGCTTGTCGTTGAGGATGACGATGACATACGGGCTTATCTCGTCGATGAACTTTCTTGTAATTTCAATGTCAAATCCGCTGTGAACGGATACGATGCGATGAAAATGGTTCTGGAGGACAATATCTCCATCGTCCTTAGCGACGTCCTGATGCCGCACGTCAACGGATTTCAGCTATGCCGGGACATCAAGGGCAACATTGCCACAAGTCACATTCCCGTCATACTTCTGACGGCACTCACGGATGACGGACAGATGGTGCGCGGAATTGCCGAAGGCGCGGACGAATACATCCGCAAGCCATTCAACATTGACTATGTGAAGGTCAAGATTATCCGTATCCTTGAGGAGAGGCGGCAGCTTAAGGAGGCTTTCGCAAGAGAGTTCAATGCAGACAGGATGCTTGATGTTTCCGTCAGGGACATACCTTGTGCCGACGATGTGTTCCGGGACAGCCTCTCCGACTATCTTGAGG
>CAVBPI010000214.1:0-670 GCA_963596955.1 bacterium
GAGCTGAGGAACTCCTCTGCGGTCTCCCGTGCCGCAAGGGTGTGATGATGAAAAGAGCACCATTTCGTGCTGCCGCTTCCCATCCGGACGCAGTCTTTCTCCGTAAAATGCTTCCCGCTGTCAAGCCTTTCGATGCCGTCGAGAATCGAAGCCGGGTTGTAGAGCGTCCCGAACGGGTTCAGACACACGTCAAAGTCCCTTTCGAGCAGTTTCCTGCCTATGTTGTCGGCAAAGCAGCTGCCCAGACTCATAATCCTGTCACCGCAGGAAATCGTAACTCCGCTCTTCGGAAATTCAACTGGTGTCGTAAGTTTCATGCCTTTATAATATTCATCTATATTTCACAAAATTAGCAAAATCATTGTAAAAAACACTAAATTTGCAAAATGTGCAAATTTGTGAATATATGCGGAAGACGAAAAAATATCCCCGTCGTCCCGATGTGCCGCAATATGATTATGTCGTATATATAATATATGGTAAGAAAAATTCTCGCAGCGTTCATTCTCGTGACGGCGTTCGCACTGACGTCGTCCGCGCAGATTCGTTTCGCATACGACGTGAACTTCGACTTCCGCTTTGACAACAGGGAATATGACCGCAGCGGCTTCCAGACGTCCATGACCCTTTTCGGCGCGCGCCTCGCTCCTTCCGTGGGCCTCGACGCCAG
>CAVBPI010000214.1:680-4956 GCA_963596955.1 bacterium
ACGCCAGGGTCGGGAACGTTTCGCACAGGCTCATGGCCGGGGTCGATGCGCTCTCGCAGTTCGGAACCTCGGACAAGGAGCTCCGCTGCAACCTGATGTTCTGGTACCAGTTGGGCATGAAGTGCCGGGAGACCGACTTCAGGCTTTCCGCGGGACTTATTCCGAGAAGTTTCTCGAAAGGGGACTGGTCTCCGCTCTTTTTCTCCGACTATCTGAAGTTTTATGACAACCGCTTCGAGGGGCTGCTTCTGGGTTGGGAGAGGCCGAAGTCCCGCTTTGAACTCGGGCTCGACTGGATTGGAGTGGCAAACGGTGCGCGCAGGGAGGAATTCATGGTGTTCACTTCCGGTCAGGTGCGGCCGCTTGGGTGGCTGAAAGTCGGCTGGGAGGCCTATATGCTGCACTATGCCTGCTCCGACCTCGTGAAGCAGGTCAACGACAACATACTCGCGGAGCCTTATGTGACCTTCGACTTCGCGCCGCTGACCGGCATTCAGGAACTCTCGCTCAAGGGTGGCTGGATTCAGGCACTTCAGCGCGACCGTGCCAACATCGGGCACTATGTGGCTCCTTTCGCCGGGGAGGTCGTCGCCACGCTTCAGCACTGGGGAGCGGGCATCAGGAACAGCTTCGTTATGGGGCGGAACCTGATGCCGTACAGCCGTCATGTCGATGCGACCGGCGTCCCTTACGGAGGCAACTTCTACCTCGGCGACCCTTTCTATGAACTTGTGGATCCGCGCCGGGAGGACTGGAAGGATGTCGGCGACGGCCCCACGTCCGCAATTCAGGGCGGGCTCTATGACCGTCTGGAGATTTATTATGCCCCGAAGATATGCGCCGGGCTTCACCTGCGCGCCTCGGTGTTCTTCCATTTCCACCGGCGGCAGTACTCCGGAACCAACCAGGCCGTCTCGCTTGTATTCAACCTGAATGAGCTGATGGACGCCGTCCGGGAGAGACGCTCCTCCGCGGGGAACTGACAGCGGACATGGACTTCGCTCCGGGGAGATTTCGGAATATGTAGTGAAACAACAGATTGCTAATGATAAAGGAATATATGAGAAAGTTACCGATTCTTGCCATTGTCGCCTCCGCTGTGACCCTCGCATCCTGCGGCCCGAAGGACGGCGTCTATGAGTTTGACCTTTTCAGCACCAACGACGTTCACGGGACATGGTTCGACTCGACTTACACCTCTTCCCGCGTGCGACCGTCGCTGCTTGCCGTCAGCCGCTATGTCGATAGTGTCCGCACGGTGAACGGAGCCGAGTCCGTCATCCTTCTCGATGCCGGGGACTGCCTTCAGGGCGACAACGCCGCGTATTACTTCAATTATGTGGATACCGTCACGCCGCATCTCTATCCGCGGATGGTCGATTACATGAAATACGATGCCGTGTGCGTCGGAAACCATGACATCGAGACGGGGCATCGGGTATATGACCGTGTGCTCCGCCAGATGAAGACCCCGTGGCTTGCCGCGAACGCCGTGCGCGAGGACAACGGGAAGGCGTATTTCCAGGAATATGTGATACTCCGGCGCAAGGGGCTGAAAATTGCCGTGGTAGGGGCGGAGAACGCGAACATCGCGGCATGGCTCACTCCGGAGCTTTGGAGCGGGATTCGTTTCGAGCCGATTGTCTCGATGATGCAGGCGAAGGTCGATGAGGTCGTGGAGAGGCACCGTCCGGACGTCGTGATTGTCGCGACTCACACCGCAACCGGAAAGGGCGACGGCTCTTCCCTTGAGGCCGAGGGGCTTGACCTCTACAGAAGCCTCGCAGGCGTGGATTTCCTGCTCTGTGCCCATGACCACAGGCCGTTCGTCACCGTGAATGAGGACCATACCTTCGGACTCATCAACTCCGGAAGCCACTGTCGCAACATCGGCCATGGCCACCTGACCGTCGAGGTCAAGGACGGCAGGGTCGTTTCCAAGACCGTCTCGACCGACCTTATCCCGGTCAGGGCCGAGCCTGTCGATGAGCGCATGGAGGCGCTCTTCCACAAGGACTACCTCGCCGTCAAGAAATTCACCGTGCAGAAAGTCGGCGAGCTCAGGACGGAGCTGCGCACCCGTGACGGCTATGTAGGGATGTCAGACTATCTCGCCCTCGTGCACCGCCTCGGCCTCTCGCAGCCGGGAGTCGAGGTCTCCCTTGCCGCTCCGCTCACCTTCAACGGCACCGTGAAGCCGGGGACAATCATCTACAACGACCTCTTCACCATCTATCCTTATGAGAACCAGATGTTTGTCGTGAGGATGTCCGGGCGCGAGCTCAAGGACTATCTCGAAGCCTCATACGCCCTGTGGGTTAACACGCTCGCTCCCGGGCAGCTCTCCAAGGCTCCGACCGATGCCTCGCCGGCCCTGCTCATGATTGCCGACCGCCCGGACCCGCGCACCTCACGCGAGAGCTGGTCGTTCATAAACCGCTCCTATAACTTCGATTCGGCGGCCGGAATAAGCTACACTGTGGATGTAACCCGGCCTGTCGGGGAGCGCGTCACGGTTCTCGGCATGGCGGACGGCTCGGCCTTTGACCTCTCGCGCGGCTATAATGTGGCGATGACCTCCTACCGTGCCTGCGGAGGGGGCGGCTTGCTGAAGGCTGTAGGGATTGACCCGTCGGACATGGACTCGCGCATCGTCGCGCGGCTTCCGGCCTACCGCACGGTACTGTACGACTATCTCCGTGAGCATCCGGTGATTACATCGGAAGAACTCAACGACGCCTCTGTTCTCGGAACATGGAAATTTATTCCGGAAAAGCAGGCGGCCGCATATCTTGACAATGACATGAGGCGGCTTTTCGGAGAATAGAAGCATTGAAACGCTTCAGGGGTTATAACACATAGAAGTTTATGAAACAGAATCAGGACGCTCTTTTTTCGAGTTATGTCATCGACGGCGTGAAATGCGACGTGACGCCGGCGGAAATGCTTGGCGAGTGCATGCTCCCGTCTGATGCCTCGGGAGACGGGGCTTCGGCCGGCGGGTTCGCGGAGATCTGGGACGAGACAGTGGATCTCCCGCCGGAAAACATGGCCTACTCCCGTGAGGACATTCCTGCCGCCGTGAGGGCCGTGACGGATGCGGCCTCCGCCGCGCAGGACAGGGAGTTCAATGTTCTCTATCCGGAAAGCTTCGCCCGCCAGAGGGTCGCGGCGGCTCTGATTGACACTCTGTGGCTGGACGGCGAGTTCCGTCTGGAAGACCTGAGGATATGGGCGGAGTGGAGCTGGAACTCTGAGCCGGTAGGGAATATGGCCGCGTTCTACAATTCCGTGCAGTCCGTGACGGAGTATGTCTATGACCTCGGCGTCGAGGTGCAGGGATATCTGTATGAGGACGGGAAGGGGGAGTGCGTCAATTCCTATTTCGCGACGCTCGCCTCCTACGGCGATGAGGACGACGACGCGGAGGAGGAGGCGGAGCTTGAGGATGTCCCGGACAAGGACTGGGAGGAGGATGACGCCCCCGCGGAGGACCGGCTGTGGACCGTTGGCGGGAGCGCGGACGTGAACTTTGACGTGAACCGCGATGTCTGGATGGGGGACGAGAGGATGTGCTCCGCCCGTCTGGTGGTATGCGATGGGGAACGCCGTCTCCAGCCTGCCGGGGCGCCCGGAGCGGCTTCTTCGGGTTCGTTCCTTGTGTATGTCCCCTTCGACACCTGCTCACCGAAGCTCGGCGGCTCGCTCTTCGCAAAGACTCTCGGATGCAACGGCGGACCGGCTCCCGCGATTTCGGATCCGGACTATTTCATTGACTGCTATGAGGTCGTGCGTGACCTTGTCTCCGACGGCGTCGTTCTCGCGTCGAGGACTGTCTGCGACGGCGGGCTTGCGGCGGCGGCGATGAAGCTCGCGTCCGGTTCGGGAGCGGGAGTGAGGCTGAACGTCAACGGGGTCTGCGGCGCCTGCGGGGAGACCGACGTCATGAAGGTTCTCTTTGCCGAGATTCCGGGGGTGCTGCTTCAGATTTCGGACAATGACAGCGACTACATAGATTCCCAGTTCCTGCTTCAGGACGTGGCCTATTACCGTGTCGGGCGCCCGGACCCGTCGGTTGACGGAGTTGAGGTGCTTCCGGAGAGCAACGGGATAGACCGGGTGCTGTCGGCGCTACTTGATGAGGCCTCCGAAGGCGAGGACTAATAATTAGGCATCCCCTTTCTCCACATTTTATTTGAAATAGAAACAATAATTTCCTAATTAGCGTAAAATTTGTTAATTTCGCGACGCGAATTGTGACAAGACAATATATAAT
>CAVBPI010000215.1:0-3275 GCA_963596955.1 bacterium
GATGTCTACTGCGCAAGCGGTACTGAGACAGATTCTTCTTTTCTCCATAATTATAAATATTTGATTCCGATGTCTACTGCGCAAGCGGTACTGAGACTTTTTTCCATAATTTTATAATTTATACGTTAGTGATTCCGATGTCTACTGCGCAAGCGGTACTGAGACATGACCTTTAAAGTCTTGATCATATGATTTCCGGATTCCGATGTCTACTGCGCAAGCGGTACTGAGACAAATATTGCCTTAACCAAAACGGGTTAATATGAAGATTCTGATGTCTACTGCGCAAGCGGTACTGAGACCATTTTTTTCATGATATCTTATGTTTAATAGGATTCCGATGTCTACTGCGCAAGCGGTACTGAGACGTTTCCATATTTTTGTTTTTTAATAGTTTGATTCCGATGTCTACTGCGCAAGCGGTACTGAGACTTCATAATTATTTGTTTTTAATCGTTTTCTGATTCCGACGTCTACTGCGCAAGCGGTACTGAGACATTTTTTTTGATTTATGTTGGGTTAAAAATATGATTCTGCGGTCTATGGCGAAGCGCCAATAAAAAACATCTCCGTGCATTGCGGATTTGGGAAATTGTCGTATCTTTGAAAGCAAACCGCATGGTGGATACGCTTATGGAAAATCACCGTATATTTCTTCTTGGAGGACAGGATCTTGAAATGCAGACAATCGAGGGGGTACTGCGTGAAAACGGTGCTTGTTTCGAGAACCGTCATCTGCGGTGGGACAACGCTTTCCTGAGTGGCTACAAAGATGTCGTCGAAGAATATGCGGGCAATCCGGAAGTGACGCTCTATGGCGTTGAGCTGATGGAGGATATGGCGGTTCCGGCGAACTACGTGCGTATTGACCACCACAATGACTTTGCGGGCAGACCGTCGTCGCTTGAACAGGTCATGGCCGTGCTCGGGCTGCCGATGAGCAGGCGCGAAAGGCTGATTGCCGCCAACGATGCCCGTTATATTCCCGGAATGGAAAGCCTCGGGGCGACTCCAGCCGAAATCGGGAAAATCCGTCTGGCGGACCGTAGGGCGCAGGGTGTGACGGATGAGGATGAGCGTGCTGCGGAACTTGTCGCGGGACAGGCCGCCGGCGATTCTTCGGGTCTCTATGTCGTCAGAACCGGAATCCACAAGTTTTCACCGATATGTGACCGCCTCTATCCATACCGCCGCCTGCTGATATACAATGACTCCGAATTCATGTTCTACGGCGACGGCGTCTCCGAACTCAGGGTTCTTCTTTCGCGGGAAATCAGTCAGAAGACTGTTTTCTTCGGCGGGGGAGACTCCGGCTATATAGGCTGTGCCACAGGGAAATACACTCCGTCGGAGGTGGCGGAATATGCAGAAAGAATAAAATCTAACTTCATTGTATGAAAGAGACATATAGTTATCACATATTCTCGTTTCCATTCAAATGGAGCGTCGCTTCGTCCGAGAATCTGACATTTTCGGAACAGACCGACATGGGACGGATTCATTTCCGCGACGGTTCGTATTGGCGTCGGCAGATTGCGGGGCAGAGCGAGGACGAGAAAAAGGCCCTCTATAACGAGAAGAACTATTACTACAAGTTTGTCCACGACATTCTCTACGACGACGGAAACGACGACACGGGGCTTATCCGCCATTTCGAGAGAGTGGAGACGCAGGAGATGGGCAATGTTCAGTATATCATAAAGATAAAGAATCGCCCGGAGGCTTATGTCCTTGATGTCGAGGCTATGAATATAAACCTTTATGCGACGGGAGTGGGGTGTCTTACGATTCATCTGCGAAACACGAATCCTGCACAGCGCGAACCTCAGGACATACTGAACATCAATCAGTTCGGACGCAGGATTATGCCGCCGTTCATCGCCGACATCGAGGGACGGAACGAACTGAGCGAATACATCGGCATCGACAGGCTTCTTTCGACTGACGGATTCAGGGAGGATTTCACGGAATACACTCCCGATGACTACTGGAAGCATTCGCCGATGCTGGACCGGCTAATCGGGGAGCTGGCGGACAATGTCAGCGTCGAGCCTGCGGTGGATGACAGGATGTATGTCATGTCGTGGTATAAGAACGATGAGTTGAGCAAGGACTTCACTAAAGACATAGACGCTTATCATAAGGCAGCCGGAAACTTCTCCCAATTTTGGTACAGATATATTTTTGTTGATAGCTTTACTGTCTCTTGTCAGGACGAGAACATGAGGACGGAACTGCTGAAGAAAAGCAGCTATGTCAGATGGCAGAGGTGGAGTTCTCTGTATGGCATAAGCCGCTACTCGTTTGTCTATCTGACAAATTCCGGGGCGCCGCAGTACCTTCTGGACAATTTCGAGACTATGTACGCAAGGATGACGGAGCTCGTGCTGGTGCAGAGGGCATCGATGCTGCGTTTCTCCGGCGAGGTCACGAAGCTCAGCCGGATGCTCGACTCCGCTGATATAAAGGCAATATCAAAACATATAAGTTCCCTTTATCGGGAATACATCCGCTTCATCAATCAGATTTACTTCCGGGAGGTCTCGGCTCAGGACCAGGGTATCGAGATTTACGCGATGCTTCAGGAGGCGTTGAGGCTTCCGGAATATGTGAAGGACCTTGACGCGGAAATCGGCGAGCTTCATCAGTACATTTCCCTCCGCGAGGACCGCACCCGCGACGAGAAGGCTCAGACCCTTAACAAGATTGCCACGGTTCTCCTTCCCGTCTCGCTCGTCACCGGCCTCTGGGGCATGAACAACCTCTTCCGGGTGGGCGAGGGCTTCTGGTGCAGTTTCGCGCTGGCCGTCGCCGTCATGGCAGTCTTCATGGCCGCACTGTTACTTGTAATTAACCATAAAAAGAAAGAGTTATGAACTGGAAAAACTTTGCCTGCACGATGACCGCGATGGTCGGTCTTATTCTGATTGCCGTCTGCGGCTACTTTGGACTGTATGGAAACTCCGAATTGTTTAATCCTCTTGTGTTTTTCTTGATTGTCGGCATTTCTCTTGTTCTGATAGGTTGCATAATATGCTCTGTCATTTGTCATTGCTGTGAAGTGAAAGGGAAAAAGAGCTTGGATGGACTGACTAAAAGCAAGGATGCCGTCATAAGTGAAAAAGACAGCACAATAGCGGATTTGAGGGCTAAGATCAAAGACTTTCAGAATCAGGCACGGAAAGAAGACATATTGTCTCAAGAGATTGCGGAGCTGAATCGGAGGATGTGCTGTATGACAGCGACGAGCAATAAGATTGCTGCCTTTTATGAAT
>CAVBPI010000215.1:3285-4885 GCA_963596955.1 bacterium
TTTATGAATATGTCGTTATTCCGTGGGTAAAACAGCAGGTTAATGAACAGAATCGTGATGTCAAGAAAGACTTTTCAGAGTGGGAAAAAGAATATATTAAATTTGAAGAAAGGTTCAGCGACTTGTATCAGAAAGAGAAATAGGTTGATATGGAGGATATCAAGGGATATTTGATGAAGTTGATAGACAATAGGGAGTCTGTCGAGGTTGAGTTCAAATCCGGACGCGGCGGTCTGCCGGCCAGCTTGTGGACTACCTATTCGGCTTTTGCCAACTCTAATGGCGGTGTCATTGTTGTGGGCGTGCAGGAGAAAAATGGTCGATTCCAACTTGATGAACTGACCGAGGATGTTGTCTTGAAATACAGGAAGAATTTCTGGGATAATGCACATAATCGCGGAAAGGTCAGCGTATGCCTGCCCAAAGAGAACGATGTGAACATTGAAGAAGTCTGTGGCTCGTTCCTTCTTGTGTGCCGTATTCCTCGTGCTCCATATAACCTGCGACCGGTTTATCTGACGCCGAATCCTATTGGTAATACATACCGTCGCAATCATGAGGGCGACTATGTTTGCACCGATGCGGAAATCCGGAGAATGTTTGCTGACGCGGAGCATGAGATTCACCCGCAGGATTCCATAATCTGCCAAGGATTTACGTTGGAAAATGATATTGACATTGCATCCGTGCGTCAATATCGTCAGATTCTTAGCAATGTGCATCCCGGCCATCCATGGGCAAGCATCACGGACGACAGATTGTTTTTGGAAAAGATTGGCGCCTTTTCGAGGAATGTTTCGACAGGTGAGTCCGGAATCACAAGAGCCGGTTTGTTGATGTTCGGTAAGTCGGACAGCATTACAAATCCTTCCGGTGCACCGTACTATTTTGTGGATTACAGGGAGAAACTCTATAATGACAATCCCGACATAAGGTGGACCGACAGAATTTATCCTGACGGAACATGGGAGGCAAACCTGTTTCAGTTCTATCTTCGGGTCTATAACAAACTGATTCAGGCGCTTCCGACGCCTTTCAAGTTGATTGGAGACACGCGGGTTGAAGAAACGGCGGCTCATAATGCCGTCAGGGAAGCGCTTGTAAATTGTATCGTACATCAGGATCTCAATGCAATGGGCAACATCGTCGTCACTCGCGATGAAAAAGGGCTGACATTCTCGAATCCGGGAATGATGCTGGTGTCGAAGCAGCAATATTTCAAGGGTGGGCGGAGTATATGCAGGAATCCTACGCTTCAGAAGATGTTCATGATGCTCGGGCGGGCCGAAAAGGCCGGCAGCGGTGTTGATAAGATTCTGTCAGGATGGAATGAACTCGGGTGGGATAAACCTGTCCTTACCGAGGAACTGCAACCGGATTAGGTCGTGCTTACACTCCCTGTCGGAACGCCAAAAACCGACCAAGAAAAAGAGGAGAAACCGACTAAGAAAACGTCAAAAACCGACCAAGAAAAAGAGGAGAAACCGACTAAGAAAACGTCAAAAACCGACCAAGAAAAAGAGGAGAAACCGACTAAGAAAACGTCAAAAACCGACCAAGAAAAAGAGGAGAAACCGACTAAGAAAACGTCAAAAACCGA
>CAVBPI010000216.1:0-4868 GCA_963596955.1 bacterium
GTCATAACGGCTCTCAAGTTCCTTTTTGTATGGAACAATCTGCCGATAAACATTGGGCATCGTACTGGCGAACGTGTCTTCGTCGATTCTTTCCTGCATAAAGAAATATCTGCTTTCCGAAGACTCGAAATAATAGTCCAAATCCTTTGATTTCAAGACATTTATCACATTGTCGAGTTCACGGGAGTTGAGCGAATCAAGCTTCGAAACATTGAATGCCTTGTCAAGTCCCGACACCATTCCATTGCCGATGTCACAAAAATCTCCTATGCGATATATCGCCCGCTCATCACGAAACAGAGTGTCGGTCTTCCGTGTGCAGGAACGTTCAAAGTCCGACAACAGCTCCTGCTGTCCAGCCGTCGCAAGCAGCCATCTTCCGCCGGATTCAAACTGAGGAATATGACAGACATCGAAACAAGTGCCGTCTTTAAGTTCACCTGAGGACGGTGCGCCTTTCCTGTTGTAGCGGTGGAGTATTATGGAGTCCTGACGTTCGCTTGACTTGACATAACGGAAAACAACAAACGAGGCGCAGACTCCATCAAACAGAGGGGCTTCCTTAAAGTGGTATATGTCAGTAAAATACCCGTTCTGAGCCATATAGCTGCGCAACGATGCGGAGTTTGTCGTGTTCATCCAATATTCAGTGCAGATGAATATGAGTTCGCCGCCGTCATTGAGCTGTTCTATGCTTTTGAGAATGAATATGAAAAGATAGTCGCACAGACTGTTGAAATATCTGTTCCATAGAGGGGAACGGCCAAGCTCATCCTTGAGTTCCGGTTCAAGATTCTTCCACCTTATATAAGGCGGGTTTCCTATAACGACATCATATTTGTCATCAACGGGAGAACTGACGAAACTTTCATATCGGACATAACCGAAACTGTTGTCAAGAGTACGGTCTATTTCATATGCGTCCAGATTACTGAATCCGTCCTTTTCAAGATTCTTCAGGAAACCCCCTCTCCGCATGAAGGCTCAAGCACCTTAGCATCCTTGCCATGACGAATCAGACCTACCATAAACTCCGCGACGGAATCTATGGTAAAATACTGGCCATATTTGTTCTTGTCCTTCATTATCAGCCGTTGTAGTAGTCGTACATCTTGTTGCCCTTTTTCCACCAGAGGATTAGAATCAGGCCGAAGAGCATGCCGCCGAGGTGGGCGAAATGGGCTATGCCTCCGCCCGTGCCGGTGATTCCGGTGAAGAGTTCGATGGCGGCGAAGATTAGGACGAACCATTTGGCCTTGAGGGTTATCGGAGGGAAGAGCATGGTCATGCGCGATTCAGGAAAGAGCATCGCGTAGCCGAGAAGCAGACCGTAAATCGCGCCGGACGCGCCGACTGTCGGGGTCATGCAGAGAGTCTGGATGGAACGGTTCGCGTCAATGGCGTCGGCTGCGGCCCCGGTGTTCACTATGTGCTCCCAATGCAGGCATTGGAGCCACTCGACGCCGGTGTGCAGGGCCGCCGCGCCGAGACCCGTCACGAAATAGAACAGCAGGTACTTCTTCGGTCCCCAGACCCTTTCGAGCACGCTGCCGAACATATAGAGGGTGAACATATTGAAGAACACGTGCCAGAAGCCGCCGTGCATGAACATGTGCGTGACGAACTGCCACCAGTGGAAATACTGCGACTTGGGATAGAAAAGGGCGAACGTCTCGTACATGAAGCCGGGACGAAGCTCCGAGATTATCCAAATCAGGAAGTTGATGATGATTATGTTCCTTGTCACCGGAGGGATTGCGCTGAGGAATCCCATTCCGCCGTTGTTGTTGAATCTGAACTGCATCTATTTAGTTGTTTATGCCGGGGTTCCTCTGGTGGTCTCACAGGGGGAACTTTTCCGGTTCGATTAAAACTTTCTGTCAAGCTCGTCCGCAGGAATTATCACCATGGTCTTCCTGCCCGCCGCCGTGAACTCCGGGTTGGTGCTGGTCATCAGCGCGTCAATAAGGCGCTGCGCCTCGTCCGTGTTCCGCACCCCGTCATAGCCGGATGCGCCGAGCACGGCAAGCTTTCCCGCCATGTCCGCGCGGACCAGTTCCGAAATGGCCGAGTGGTTGTCCTGAAGCAGCAGGAGCAAATCCCCTACCATAGCCTCCACACGCCCGTCGTCCGAAGAATATCCAGCCGGGATGGCGTTCACGACCACAGAGTCCGTTCCGAACGGGGCGATGTCGAAGCCGAAGCCCTTCAGAAGTTCCGCGTTGGCCTCAACAATCGGCACGTTCTCCACGCCTACCCTCACCGAAACCGGGAAGAGCAGCGTCTGGGAGAAGCGCTCGGAATCCTCCTCGCGGCGGCCGCTGATGAACCTGTCGTAGAGAATCCTCTCCATGGCGCGGCGGGCGTTCACGACCAGAAGCCCAGACTTCGAGTTTGTCACGACATACTTGTCCTGAACGGTTATGAAGCTGCGTGTAATGCTGAACCTGTCCTCGAACAGCTTGCCGTAGTCGTCGCGGCGGTCAACATACGCGGAAGTTCCGTAGCCGCCTCCCTGTCCAGGCATATACCCTCCTCCGGCCTGACCGGCGAAAGGCTCTCCGCCTGCCTGCACCGACCCGGAAGGCATCCCGAAGTCCGCGAATCCAGCGCCTCCGAACGGGTCGGGCTGTCCCCCATATGCACCGGAACCGACACCGCCCTGCCGCGCCTGACTTCCTGCGGCAAAAGGGTCCGGCTGGTTCTGGAAGCCGTCGCTGTCGAAGGGGTTGTAGTCGCTCACCGGCATGGACGGCTCCGAGATAGGTCTATACTCATCGACATTGCTGCCCACCGCCGGAAGCTCCGGAACGGAGGTGATTTCAAAGTCGATGGACGCCGTGCCGAAGGAGTTTTTCCCGAGGGTCTCACGCACGCAGGCATATAGCGTCTGGAACACGAGAGAGTCGTCCTCGAACTTGATTTCCGCCTTCTGCGGATGAACGTTCACATCGACATTGTGCGGATCGACGTCGAGGTAGATGAAATATGTCGGGGTCGTCCCCTCCGCAATCATGCCCTCATATCCCTTCATCACCGCCTTGTGGAGATAGGGGCTGCGGAAATATCTTCCGTTCACAAAAAACAGCTGGTTGCCGAGTCCCTTACGTGCCTTGTCCGGGCGGCCGATGAATCCGGAAATCCGCATTATTGAAGTCTCGGCGCTGATGTCAGTGATTTCTGAGGCCACGCCTGCGCCCACTATGTCCTGAATTCTGAACTTCAGCGAGCTGGCCGGCTTGAGCACATAAATCTCGCGGTTGTTGTGAATCAGAGTGAAGCTGATGTCCGGCCGAGTGTAGGCGACGTGCTGAAATTCCGTCACTATGTGTTTGAGCTCCACGCTCTCAGACTTGAGGAACTTGCGTCGCGCGGGGACATTGTAGAAAAGGTTGCGCACGGAGAAGTTGGAGCCCACCGGAGCAGCCGTCTCGATGACCGAAAGCAGCTGGGAATCCGCGAAATCAACCTGACAGCCCACCTCGTCCTCGGCCCGGCGCGTCTTGAGCGTGACCTCGGCCACGGCAGCGATTGACGCGAGCGCCTCCCCCCTGAAGCCGAAGCTGCGGATGTTCATCAGATCCTCGGCGGAGCTGATTTTCGAGGTGGCATGACGCTCGAACGCCAGCACGGCCTGGTCGGGAGACATCCCGCAGCCGTTGTCGATGACCTGAATCTGCGTCCGTCCCGCGTCCTTGATGATGACGCTGACCTGAGTAGCCCCGGCATCAACCGCGTTCTCCATAAGTTCCTTCACCACGGAAGCGGGCCGCTGGACGACCTCCCCCGCGGCTATCATGTTCGCTATGCTGCTCGGAAGTATCTTTATATCCATATCAAACGAACAGCAGAGAATAGTACTTGGCAATCAGATAGATAACCACAAACGCGAGGATGAGCGTGACCATTCCGATGATGCGCTGCGCCTTGTTTGAGCCGCGTGTCTTGGAATAATTCCCGTTCCTCAGACTTCCCTTGATATATGCCCCCGGAACATAATTCTTCTCCCGCGACCCGTCAACGGCCCCGAACTTTTCCTTCAGCGCCTCCTTCTCCTCGTCGTAGTAGCGCGGCCTGTAATTGAAGACCCGATGTTCCTGAGTTCCGAAGAATCCGAAATTGAATATTCCCATAATCCCGTCATTTATTGATTGATGCCCCGCATTCCCGTCGAATGAAAGGACATATTCTGCAAATTTAAGCATTTTTCACTATTTTTGCACGCGATAGACGGATCATTGCGACATACGGGTCATTGCGACGAAAGAATATGCCCGTGAGGTCCGTCGAATGTTTGGATATATGAATATGGAAGACATACGAATAGGTCAGGGATATGACGTGCACGCGATTGCCGAGGGAATCCCGATGTGGCTCGGAGGAGTGAAAATTGACGGTCCGACAGGCTTTGTGGCTCATTCCGACGGCGATGTGGTGCTCCACGCGCTGTGCGACGCGATGCTCGGAACCCTCGCCCTCGGAGACATCGGCAAGCATTTCCCGGACAGCTCCGACGAGTTCAGCGGCATCGACAGCAAGATTCTGCTCGCCCGCGTGAATGAGCTCGTCAAGGAGCGTGGCTACAGGCTCGGAAATGCGGACATTACCATCGCCCTTCAGGCCCCTAAGCTCGCCGGATACATCCCTCAGATGCGCGAGACCATCGCCGGCGTGCTCGGCTGCACCTCAGACCGCATCTCAGTCAAGGCCACGACGACTGAACGGCTGGGCTTTGTAGGACGAAAAGAGGGATGTGAAGTCTGGGCAACAGTACTGCTGTACAGAAACATGAAAAGAATAAACTGCTTCAGATTTTTCAATTATTTTCGAGGATAGGTTTCTTTTGGAAGAGGGAGTGTACTGGAGGT
>CAVBPI010000217.1:0-4817 GCA_963596955.1 bacterium
TATCGACGATGCGCCAGTCGCACGGCACGTGGCTCGTCTGGCGGTGGTGGTGGAAGACGTTCCACTCCACGCCGCCGCTTATCCACGCCCCCGTCATCCCGACGTTCGCCGGCTTCACCACGTGGTTGTGGTAGAAGATGTCGTAGCCGTTCGTCTTATCGACCGCGTAGAGCAGGCGGCCGCCGAACTCCGGGACTATGCACAGCTCGACGTACTCGTTCTCCATGTAGAGGCAGTCATAGGTAACGTCCTTCCTCGTCCGCGTCATGTTGTCGTTCAGGGCGTAGGGATAGACGCTCCTCTTCGCCCTCTGGTACGACCAGTCCCGCTCGAAGATCGGCGACTGCTCCGCCGGGTCCAGCAAGTACGTCGGCATCGTTATCTTCCCCTCCCACGCCTTCACCGTCGAGGAAACCTCATTAGCCGCCGATGCCGCCGCAGCGTCCGAAGACCCCGCGACCGCATCCTGCGCATTCACATTGGCTGTCAGCGTCAAGCCGAGAGCCGTCAAAACAAATATTTTTTTCACCATATATTTTTTATTATTTTAATTTCCATTCAAGAAAAGCTGAGATGTGTTTGCATCAGATTTTTGAGGATAGATTTATTTTTGAAGAAGGAGTGTACCGGGCGTACACGACTGATGAGAAAATAAATATAGACCCAAAAGATATGCAAACACCTAGTACCAGCCGTCGTTCTGCTTGAGGTTACCGTTCTTCTCCTTCTCAGCTGAAGGCACCGCCCATTTGAGGAAGGCGTCGCCGCCGTAAGTGTAGGAATAGACCGTCTCGCCCCAGCACTGCTTCAGGCCGCCGCCGTTTCCGAACTTGCGGTCCTTCCAGATGCCCCAGCGAAGCTCCTCAAGATAGAGCTGCTCCTCGCAGGCAAGCTCCCAGTGCTTCTCGTCCTGAATGCGTTTGAGCATATCCTCTTCTCCAGAAACCCTCAACCAGTCCGGGCCGGAGTTCAGAGAAGCCACGCCCGCACGCGAGCGGACCTGATTCACATAGCCGACCGCCTCGGAAGTGCGTCCCTGCGCGTTCACCGCCTCCGCAAGGCAGAGGAGAATGTCCGCATACCTAATTACAGGCACATCAACCGGGTTGTAGAGCGGGTAGGCATATTCCTTTCCGACGGCGACGAACTTGCGGATGCAGTAGAGCATATCCCCGGTAGCCCTCGTGCGGAGGTCGAACGACGGGGCGTTCTCGCCTCGGTATGGCCAGCGAATCTGGTAGTTCTGCGCCGCGCCGGACGCGAAGCCGCCGAGATAGTTGGAGTACGGGGTGATGACGGTCGCGGCAAGACGAGGGTCACGCCCGGTGAACGCCGTCTGAATCCGCGCCTCGTTGCCGGAGGCGTCATATTTCGACATATCCGCACCATAAGTCCTCATCGTCAGAGACTCGTTCTCGGTGATGTTGTTGCGGAGGAAATAGACGCTGCGCTCCTTAGGAGACATGGACGAATAGCCCGGAATCACGTCGTCGTAGGAGAAAGGCTTTCCGTTCGCCCACTGGTAGGACTCGACGAAATCGGCGTTCATGTAGAAGTTGTTGTTGCCGTTTCCGCAGGTCATCCAGTTGCCGTAGCTGCGGCTATATACATTTCCGTGCTCCTTAACCTCCTCCATCGTGACGGTGAAGACCATCTCGTCGCACTTTTCATTCTTCTCAAGGAAGAGATCCGCATACGAACCGGCCGTGAAGAGCCCATAGCCGCACTCGCCCACCTTCAGGAAGTCCGCCTCGGCCTCTGCCCACATCTTCTTCCACATATAGACCTTGCCGCGCAGTGCGTATGCCGCGCCCTTGGTGATGCGTCCGTAGTTGCTGTCCGCCGCCTTGTACTTGTCAGGAATGTTCTCGCAGGCAATCACCGCATTCAGGTCGTCGAGAATCGTCTGCCAGACAAACTCCTCGGTCTCGCGGCCTCGGATATATTCGGACGGCGCAAGATTCTCAAGATAGACCGGCACGCCGCGCCAGAGACAGTTCAGCCGGTAGTACCAGTATGCGCGGAGGAACTTGCACTCGGCAATGCGGCGCTCGCGCACTTCCTGAGACAGCGCCTCGGTCCTGCCGATGTTGTTGATGACGTCGTTAGCGCGGTTGATGCCCTCATAGAATCGTTTCCACTGCTCGCTGAACATGGCTCCGTTCGACTGAATCTTTCCGGTGAGGAAAGGATAGCGGATGGAATATGACTCCTCGGCGGGGTCGATGCACGAAGAAAGCGCGTCCCAGTTCAGGCCGTCAGCGGAAATGTAGCCGGCGAGAAGGTTGCTGTAGGCTCCCACCACCGCGTTCTCGGCGAGAGTGGCCGACGAATAGACGGCGTTCGAGCTGACCTCGCCGTAAGGGAACCTGTCAAGGAATCCGTTGCAGCCGGCTGCGGCAAGCGAAACGGACAGGATTATCGCAGATTTATATATATTCTTCATTTTCTTGTCGTTTTAGAATTTGATGCTCAGACCGAACGAGTACTGCCTCAGAAGCGCATAGTAGTTCTGCTTGTCGGTAATCTCCGGATCCATTCCCGGCCAGTCGGTCAGCGTGAGAAGGTTCTCGCCGCTGAAGAAGACGCGGAGGTTTGAAATGTGCACCTTACGCATCCATTTCTCAGGGAAGGTGTATCCGAAAGTGACGTTCTTCAGACGAAGATAGTCCGTCTTGTAGAGGAAGAGGGTGGAATATGCGTTCGCGCCGTTCTGCTCCGAACCGTAGTTCATCGTGAGACGTCCGTGCTTCGATGTAGTGTTGGTGCGCGGGTCGTCCGGATTCATCGGGTCGTAGAAATAGTGGTCGTATGCTATCTTCTTGGGAAGAGTGAACTTGGCGTTGGTGGAATATGCGTTGAATCCGACATATCGCCAATATGCGGCCGAACCGCCGGCACCGTTCCAGAGCATCGAGAAATCAATCCCCTTCCAGCCCAGTTCAAGCTGAAGTCCGTAGTAGAACTTAGGGGTCTGGGAGGTTCCCTGGAACATATAGTCGTTAGCGTCGCCATAGACTCCGTCCCCGTTCACGTCGGCGTAGATGTAGTCGCCGTACCATATTCCCGCCTTGTCAATCGTCTTGTTCGGGAGGAAGGTGTTGCCGGCGCTGACCATGGCCTCAAGCCACGCCATATCCTCCGGTGTCCTTATCATTCCGTCCTTCGGGCCGCCGTTCGGGTTCACAGAGCCGTCCGCGAAGAAGTGGCTGCCGTCGCCGGAGTAGAGATTGAGGAGATAGTGCTCGTTGATGAGTTTGCCCTCCATCACGCGGCGGGCGCCGTCAACGGTCGTGGTCACGTCTCCGATGTTGCTGACATAGCTCCTGTGGCCGTTCTCGTCAGTCACCCAGCCCGCCTCAAGCGCGCCCTTGTACTTTGACACCTCGTTGTGGTTGTAGGTGAAGTTGCCCCTGACTCCGTAGTGGAAGCCCTTGATGTCGTCCTTCCAGCCGAGCGAAAGCTCCACTCCACGGTTGGTCACCTCACAGAGGTTCTGGTAAGGTGCGCCTTTGTTTCCTATGGTCGCAAAGACCGGAGCCTTGTAAAGGATGCCGTCGGTGACCTTGTTGTAGAAGTCAGTCTCGAAGGTGAGGCGGTTGTTGAACACGCCGAATTCGAGTCCCACGTCGGTCGATGTGGTGGTCTCCCACGTCAGAGCCTCGTTGGAGAGGGTCGCGACCATTCCGGAGGTGAGCTTGTTGCCGTATGAGTACTGGTAGCCGGTCGCGTATGTCGATTGCCAGTCATAGTTGCCGATGGAATTGTTTCCGAGCTTTCCCCATGAGGCGCGCAGCTTCAGGTTGTCAATGCCGGAGTTCTTCATGAACTGCTCCTCGCTGATGCGCCATCCCGCTGAAATCGAAGGGAAGAGTCCCCAGCGCGACTGACGGGCGAAACGTGACGAGCCGTCGTAACGGAGGTTGGCCTCGAAGAGGTAGCGGCTGTCGTAGGCGTAGGTCACGCGGCCGAAAACTGATGCGGAGGCGAAGTCTGTCTGCGCTCCGGTCACGTCCTTAGGATCCACGTCAAGCGCGTTGTTCAGTTCCGTAAGCTGGTCATTGTCAAGGCGTTTCTTGGTAAGTCCCTCGTTGATTTCGTTGGAATACATGGCTTCGAAGCCGACCATCGCGGAGACATCGTGCTTCTTCGCGAAGGTCCTCGCCCACGAGAGGTTGTTCTGGAAGGTCCAGCGGTAGGCCTGGCGGTACTTGCGCGTGAGGCTGAGGTTGTCAAGATTGTCGTAGATGTAGGCATCCTTGCCTTCACGGAACGAGAAGGCGTTGAGCAGCTTGCGGTTGGTGCGCGACTCCGAGCCCGTCCGTGAGTAGTTGAACGAGGCGTTGTAGCGGATGTCCAGCGGAAGCTTCACGTTCGCGAAGGCTATGGCATTCACATAGTGCGTCTTGGTGCCTCCGCCCATACGGTTGAAGAAGTAGAGGTTGTTGCGCGAGTCGCTTGACTGCTCCGGATTCTCCATCCATCCGTATTTTCCGTCATAGTAGGGATATATTCCCGGAACGGCGCGTGACATGAGTCCGAAATAGGTGTCGCATACCTCGGTGTCGGATTCATATCCCCAGATTTTCGTTCCTATTTCGAGCCATTTCGTAATCTGTGAAGAGACGTTCGTGCGGAGCTGGAATTTCTTCGATCCGGTGTTGTCGATGACTCCGGGGTTGTCGATATATGACATGGAAATGAGATATTTCGTGCCTCCGGCGGAACCGTTCGCGGAAATATTGTGCTTATGATATATTCCCTTCTTATATATGGCGTCCATCCAGTCGGTGTTAGGATAGGCGACATAGTTCGGA
>CAVBPI010000218.1:0-3723 GCA_963596955.1 bacterium
TACGACCCTTCTGTCATCCTCAATTTTTCTCCGCAAATTTTTGTCACCGAGTTTGTGGATTAGTTTGCGGATTTCACGGTTCGGGATTATTTCAGGCAGTTCAGATATGCCTTTATCGTGTTTTCGAGTCCCATATATATGGCGTCGCAGATGAGTGCATGGCCTATCGAGACCTCGTCTGTCCACGGAATCGTCCTGATGAAATAGCCGAGGTTTTCAAGGTTCAGGTCATGCCCCGCGTTCAGCCCGAGCCCGCATTCCCTTGCCTTCTCCGCGGCCTTGAGGTAGGCCCCGACAGCCTTTTCGGGGGAGAGGGGGAACATCTCGGCATATCCTGCCGTGTAGAGCTCGACCCTGTCGGCACCGCACTCCGCGGCACCCTCGACCATTTTTGGGTCCGGATTCACGAAAATCGAGGTCCGTATTCCGCAGGCCTTGAACTCCGAGCACATCCTCGTGAGAAATTCCTTGTTTTCCAGCGTGTCCCATCCGGCATTGGAGGTTATCGCGTCCGCCGCGTCCGGAACCATCGTGACCTGATTCGGCCGTACTTCCCTGACGAGCGCGACGAACGACGGAATGGGATTTCCCTCTATGTTCAGCTCCGTCCTGACGAGCGGTCGTATCGCGCGCACGTCCGCGTACCTTATATGTCTTTCGTCAGGCCTCGGGTGCACCGTGATTCCCTCTGCCCCGAACCTTTCGCAGTCTGTCGCCGCCTTCTCGACGTCGGGGGTGTTGCCGCCGCGGGCGTTTCGTAGGGTGGCAAACTTGTTTATATTTACGCTGAGTCTTGTCATATTGTTTGTCTTAAAAATCCTGCACAAATGGATTTGGGATATGAAACAGGGTGCAAAAATATATAATATTGTTCAAATCGTGTAAAGAAATTGCTAATTTTGCAGTTCGCCTGCGTTTGACGGCGGCAGATGTTGACTTTATGATTGCTATTTTTTACAGAAACCCGGAACTTCTCGGCACGGATTCGTTTCTCTCGCTTGAAAGGAGACTGACGGAGGCGGGACTTGAACCGGTCACGGTGTGCGACGGGGAACCGGATGCGCTGAACATTCTTGAGGCGTCGTCGCTCATCGTCAGCTTCGGCGGCGACGGGACTTTCCTCTCGGCGGCAAGGCGGGCGGCCCCTCTCGGAATCCCGGTGCTGGGCGCGAACATGGGCAGGCTCGGCTTCCTCTCGGAAAACAGGCCGGAGGACGTCGCGGAGGCCATCATAGGCGGTGACTACCGGGTTGAGGACAGCCCGGTTCTCTCGGCGGAGGTGCGTTCGGCGGACGGGAATCTCAGCGCGGAATTTCTCGCCCTGAACGAAATTTCTGTGCACAGGTTCGGCCCGGCAATGCTCGGGGTCGATGCATCCATAAACGGGAGCCTGCTTCCCACCTACTGGGCCGACGGGCTCATAGTCGCGACGGGACTCGGCTCCACGGCATATTCCCTGAGTGCGGGAGGCCCGATTGCGTTTCCTGATTCAGGGGTCCTGCTCGTCACTCCGATATCCCCGCATAACCTCAATGTCCGTCCTCTCATAATCCCGGAGTCATCGACAGTGGAGCTTCGCTTCCGTTCGAGGGATCCGAAGCTCGTCCTTTCGGCGGACAATGTCAATTTCGTGATGACGGGGGATTCGCTCGTGCGGGTCGGGGTGGCACAGTTTTCGCTCAGGCGGGCGAGGCTCCGCGACACGGGCTTCATAAATGCGCTGACGAGCAGGCTCTATTGGGGCGAGGACGTCAGAAATCATTAAGACAACGAAAACTTCTTGCGATATGGAAAACAAAGGGAACGTCCCTGTTCATGTGTCCATCATCATGGACGGCAACGGCCGCTGGGCGAAGGCCCGGGGAAAGGAACGGATATACGGACATTTCGAGGGCGTCGAGTCCGTGCGCGCCTGCACCGAGGCCTGCGTTGAGGACGGGGTGAAATATCTCTCGCTCTATGCCTTCTCGGAGGAGAACTGGAACCGTCCGGCGGAGGAGGTTTCCGGACTGATGTCCCTCATGGCACGGTGCATGGCGAACGAGCTGCCCACCTTTCTGAAAAACGGGGTGCGCTTCGTGGTGCTCGGGCACAGGGAACGGCTTTCCGACGAGCTGAACGCGACGATAGACGACTGCATGGAGCGGACCAGGGACGGGCGGAACCTCACGCTGATTCTCTTCATGAGCTATTCCGGCAAATGGGACATCTTTCAGGCGGCGAGGCGTATGGCGCTTGAGGCGGCCGAATCGCCGGAAGCCCTTGAGAGACTGAAGAATGCCGATATGTCGCTTTTCGACTCCTACCTCGTGACCGCCGGCATACCGGATCCGGACCTCATCATACGCACTTCCGGGGAGACGCGGCTGAGCAACTACCTGCTGTGGCAGGCGGCATATTCCGAATTCATTTTCACCGACACTCTCTGGCCGGATTTCCGCAAGAAGGAGTTCCGCGAGGCGCTGGAAATCTATGCGAAACGTGACCGCCGATATGGCAAAGTGAAATAAATTGCATATATTTGCAGATTGTACGTGCCGCGCACGCGACGGCACACCATGAATGACGAAATACTAAGGTTTGAAGATAGATGGCGATTAGACTAAGATTCCTGTTCTGCGCGGCGGTCCTGCTTCTCCTTGCGGGGACGGTTGCCCGGGCGCAGTCCGGACTTACTGTGGATTACGGCAATCCTCAGAAATATGTCGTCGGCGGAGTGTCCGTCGAGGGCAACAATTATGTGAACAGGGACCAGATTATCCAGCTCAGCGGCCTGCGTGAGGGAATGGAGGTGACAGTGCCGAGCGACTTCTTCGCGCTGCTCATCGACAAGATGTGGCACAGGCGCTATTTCGAGGACGTCTCGGTGGCCATCGACTCGCTCAGCGCCACACGCGACACGGCTTTCTTCAAGATTACCGTCGCCGAGCGCCCGAGGGTTTCCAAGTGGACATTCTCCGGCATCAAGAGCGGCGACCAGAAAGACCTCAAGGAAAGGCTCAACCTCAAGCCGGGAGGCGTGTTCTCCGACTATGTCGCCAAGACATCTACCGACATCATCAGGCGCTTCTATGAGGAAAAGGGCTACAACAACGCCTCCGTCGATATCCAGACCCGGCGCGACACTCTCGTGAAGGGCGCAATCCGCGTGAACTTCGCCATAAGCAAGAACGAGAAGGTGAGAATCAAGAAGATAGACTTCGGCGGGCCTTATGACGTGAAGGAGTCGAAGCTCGTCAAGTCCATGAAGAAGACCAGGGACAAGAGGCTCCAGAACTTCTTCAAGTCCAAGAAATTCAACGAGACCGAGTTCAAGAACGACAAGAAGGGACTCATCGAGGCCTTCAACGAGGCGGGCTACCGCGACGCGAGGATTCTCAGCGACACTGTCTATTTTGTCGAGCCCGGAAAGCTTGAGATTGACTTCAAGATTGACCAGGGGAAGAGGTATTATTTCCGCAACATCACATGGACAGGAAACTCCGTCTATCCTGCCGAGGCCCTGAACGAGATTCTTCAGATAAAGAAGGGCGATGTCTATGATGTCGTGACCATGGAGAAGCGTCTTTTCGGCGGAGGAAAGCAGAATGAATATGACGTGTCGAAGCTCTACCGCGACAACGGCTACCTCTTCTTCAACCTCCAGCCTGTGGAGCTGAACGTCGTGGGGGACTCCGTCGATGTGGAGATGCGCGTTGTGGAGGGCAAGCAGGCGACACTGGA
>CAVBPI010000218.1:3733-4806 GCA_963596955.1 bacterium
GAACAACATCATAATCAACGGAAACGACCTCACCAACGAGAAGGTCGTGCACCGTCAGGTGTTCACGCGCCCCGGCTACCTCTTCAGCCAGTCCGACTTCGAACGCTCCATCCGTGAGATCGCGTCAATGGGGCAGTTCGACCCTGAGGACATCGCGAACCCGAACAAGGGATATTCCATACTCCCGAACCCGAACACAAACACAGTCGATATTGTCTATAACGTGACGGAGAAGCCTTCGAGCCAGCTTGAGCTCTCCGGAGGATGGGGCGGAAACACTTTCGTCGCCACCGTCGGCGTGAGCTTCAACAACTTCTCTACGCACCGTTTCTTCGACAAGACGGCGTGGAGACCGGTTCCGCTCGGGGACGCGCAGAACCTCGCGTTCAGGTTCCAGACCAACGGTACCTACTACACCTCGCTCTCGGCAAGCTTCTCAGAGCCGTGGCTGTTCGGAAAGAAGCCGACGTCGCTGAACCTCTCGCTCTACTACACGCGCCAGACCAACTCCTACCTCGCGTTCAACATCCTGAACAACGACCAGTACATGGAGGTCTATGGATTCGCGGCTGGAATCGGAACCCGTCTGAAATGGCCGGACAACTACTTTGTGCTCTACAACCAGCTGAGCTGGCAGACATACAACCTCAAGGACTGGCAGTACAACTTCCTGTTCAACACCGGCATCTCGCACAACCTCAGCTACATGATAAGCCTGTCCCGCAACTCTACGGACCAGCAGATTTATCCGCGTCAGGGCTCGGACTTCTCAGTTTCCCTCCAACTCACCCCGCCTTACTCGCTCCTGAGAAAGAAGGACTACGGCGTTCTGGACGCGAACGGCAAGCCGACGGTGAGGAGCAATCCTAAGGACATCGACTACACCCTCCAGTCCTCCGAGACGAGGTACAAGTGGATTGAGTACCATAAGTGGCAGTTCAAGGGTGCCGTCTATACGAAGCTGGTCGGAGACCTCGTCCTGATGACCCGCGCCCAGTTCGGATTCCTCGGCTACTACAACCGCAAGTGGGGATATTCACCGTTCGAAGGCTTCCGCGTCGGCGGTGACGGAA
>CAVBPI010000219.1:0-1751 GCA_963596955.1 bacterium
GCACGGAAAAGCTCCGGGAACGCTTTGAACTGCTCAAGTCCCTGTGGACCGGGAACATACGCCTGCATCTCGCGGCGGAGTATATGATGGACACCCTGTTCGTGGAAAGGCTGCGCTCGCGCGATCTCCTCTACCACGGGAAGGACTGCGTGCTTGTGGAGACTTCCGTCAACAACCCTCCATACAACTTTGACGCGATAATTTCCAACATCCTCATGGCGGGAATCACCCCCATGCTGGCTCACCCGGAGCGTTACCGCTACTTCCGCAAGGACGACTACAGCGCTCTTGCCGCCCGTGGGGTCAGGCTTCAGATGAATCTTTCGTCGCTGACCGGATATTACGGCAACACCGCACGTGAAAAGGCGGAATGGCTGCTGAAGAATGGACTGTATTCAGCGGTCGGCTCGGACTGTCACAGGGTCAGGGGGATAATGGAACAGTACAGCGTGAAGGTTCTGACGAAATCCACGATAGAGTCTCTTGAGAGGCTTCTCGCGAACCTCCCGCAGACAGAGGAGGAATAATCTGTTAATTGTCTGAACATGAAAGGGATAGTTCTTGCAGGAGGGGCGGGCACAAGGCTCTACCCGATTACTAAAGGGGTCAGCAAGCAGCTGCTCCCCGTCTATGACAAGCCGATGATTTATTATCCGGTTTCCGTCCTCATGCTTGCCGGAATCAGGGACATCCTTGTCATCTCCACGCCTGCCGACCTGCCACTGTTCCGCCGCCTCCTTGGAGACGGAAGCGAAATCGGCGTGAATTTCTCATACGCCGAACAGCCGAGGCCGGACGGCATAGCGCAGGCCTTCATCATCGGGCGGGATTTCATAGGTGACGACGACGTCTGCCTTGTTCTCGGCGACAACATTTTCTATGGTCAGGGATTCACAGGAATGCTGCGGGAGGCCGTGACCGTGACGGCCGAGAAGCGCTGCGCGACGGTTTTCGGCTATGGCGTGCGTGACGCGAGAAGATACGGCGTCGCGGAAATCGACTCCGAGGGAAATGTCCTCTCCATAGAGGAAAAGCCGGAGCATCCCAAGAGCGACTATGCCGTCACCGGGCTTTATTTCTACCCCAACAGCGTCGTTGATATTGTCCGGGAACTTCGGCCGTCCGCTCGCGGAGAACTCGAAATCACCGCGCTCAACGAGGCCTTCCTGCGCCGTGGAGAGTTGAAGCGCAGGCTGTTGGGACGCGGTTTCGCGTGGCTTGATTCGGGAACGCACGAATCTCTCGCCGATGCCTCCTCGTTCATTCAGGCCGTGCAGAACCGTCAGGGCGTGATGGTGGCAAGCCTCGAGGAAATCGCCTGGAGGCAGGGCTGGATTGATTCCGGAGAGTTGTCGCGCCTTGCGGAGCCGATGTGCGGCAACGAGTACGGGCAGTATCTTCTGCGCCTTGCGGAAAACGGAAACTGACGGATTGTCATGGAGGAGCGGGGCGAAGCCCTGCGTAAATTATATAATGAACATACATGATTGCGAAAAATGCTGATATAGAGGGACTTGTTCTGCTGTCTCCGACTGTGTTCGGGGATTCGAGAGGCTATTTCTTCGAGTCCTTCAACGCTCGTGACTTCGAGTCCTTGACCGGTCAGAAAATCTGCTTCGTGCAGGACAACGAAAGCTGCTCGTGCCGAGGAACCGTGCGTGGACTGCATTTCCAGAGAGGGGAGTCCGCGCAGGCGAAGCTTGTGAGCGTCGTCCGGGGGCGCGTCTGGGACGTTGCCGTTGACATAAGGC
>CAVBPI010000219.1:1761-4804 GCA_963596955.1 bacterium
TAATGACTGTTTCTTTGGAGTCCGAGTACGATGACTTTGAATATAATGGCTGTGAATATGGAATATAGAAAACATATACTTGTGACCGGAGGGGCAGGATTCATCGGCAGTCACCTCGTCAGGCACTTTCTCATGAAATATCCGGACTGTCTCGTCGTGAATCTGGACTCGCTCACCTACGCCGGCAACCTCGCGAATCTCCGTGATGTCGAGAATCTTCCGAACTATCGCTTCGAAAAGGCGGATATATGTGATTATGAGACGGTTCTGAACATAATCCTGAAACATGACATCGACACTATAGTGCATCTTGCGGCCGAAAGCCATGTCGATCGTTCGATAATCGACCCGTTCACCTTCGCCCGCACAAATGTCATGGGAACCCTCAGCCTGCTTCAGGCCGCCAGAACTATCTGGTCGAAAAAGGGGCTTTTCGGAGAGGGCACCGCAGACGGCCCTGAGGAAAGACGCTGCCTGTTCCATCATGTCTCGACCGACGAGGTCTATGGAACGCTCGGCTTTGACTGCCGGCTCTTCACCGAGCGCAGTCCCTATAGTCCGCACAGCCCCTATAGCGCGAGCAAGGCGGGAAGCGACCACTTTGTCCGTGCCTTCCACGACACCTACGGACTTCCAGTGACTATAACCAACTGTTCCAACAACTACGGCCCTAATCAGTTTCCCGAAAAGCTTATCCCTCTGTTCATCAACAACATCCGTGAACGCCGTCCGTTGCCGGTATATGGAGACGGGCGCAACGTCCGCGACTGGCTCTATGTCGAGGACCATGCCGAGGCCATAGACCGTGTCATCAGCGGGGGACGCTGCGGAGAGACCTACAACATCGGCGGAAACAACGAATGGAGCAACATAGACCTCGTGCGGCTGCTCGTTAAGGTCACGGACCGTCTGCTCGGGAATCCGCCGGGAACTTCCGAAGGGCTGATTACTTTCGTCAGGGACAGGGCAGGTCATGACCTCCGTTACGCCATCGACTCGTCCAAGCTTCGCGAAGAGCTCGGATGGACGCCGCGCTTCAACTTCGAGGCGGGGCTGGAGCGTACAGTCAGCTGGTATCTCGACAATCAGGAGTGGCTTGACGGAGTCACTTCGGGGGAGTACAGGAATTATTACCGGCAGATGTATGACAAACGCTGACAAGTATATGGGTAACAAAGATGTTTGTTGTCTAAACGTTGTTGTTACGGGTGCTGGGGGACAATTAGGTCGCTCTCTCGTTGATGCCCTTTCCGGAAGCGGTCACAACATTCTTCCGACGACCTCCGCGGAACTTGACATCCGCGATTCTTCCGCCGTGGAAAGCTTCATTTCATCGCGGCGGGCGGACGTTGTGGTGAATTGCGCGGCATGGACCGACGTCGAGGGGGCGGAGGACAGCCCCGAAGCGGTGGCCGCCGTGAATGCCCTTGCCGTCGGAAACATTGCACGGGTATGCGCAGAGCATTCGGCGCTTCTCATCCATATATCCACGGACTATGTTTTCGACGGAGTTCATTTCATCTCCTCGGAGCCTCGGAACACCGGTCTTCGATATATCGTCCCACAAGAGCCCGATGCTCATAAATCCGCGCCTGTGGTTCCGCGTCCCTACCGCGAGGATGACCTCCCGTGCCCTCTGAATGCCTACGGGCGCACGAAACTTGAGGGCGAATGCCTTGTCGCGGAGGCCGGTTGCCCGCATATAATCATAAGAACTTCAGGCATATATTCCCGATTCGGAAAAAATTTCGTCCGAACCATTCTGTCGCTGTTCCGCACAAGAGGGGAAATAGGGGTCGTGGATGACCAGACGACCTGCCCTACCTATGCAGGAAACCTCGCCCGTGCGATATGCGGAATCATCTGCGACACATCACATTACGACGGACGAAAATACATCGGGCCGACGGGGCTCTTCCACTACGCCGACGCACCGGAGTGCACATGGTACGGCTTTGCCACGGAGATTTCCCGCATCAGCGGAAACACCTCCTGCCGGATAATTCCATGCAGCAGCGCCGCCTACCCGATGAAGGCCAGACGTCCGGCATATTCGGTTCTCGACTCGGGACATTTTCTCTCGACGTTCGGAGACTTAGGACGCATTGACAGGGACGCGGCGATTTCGGAATGTCTCTGAGCGATGGTTTGGACCGTAAATTCAAGGCAGTGTCAAGGCCGCGTCGTGTCGCGTGTAAATTCGTGTCGTGTCGTCGGAATAGCTGTTGTTTATATGGATTTTACTGATTATCTTTGTAGGCTTTATATGTTGTAATGTTGATTGTAAAACGCATTGAAAAATCATGGGAAAACTTTACAGAAACTTTCAGAATCTGCTGCTCTCTAATCACTACCTTAACCGTTGGGTTGTCCTGTTCATGGACGTGGTGCTTTCATTCCTCGCGAGCGTATTCACGTTTCTCCTTCTATGGCGCATAGCCGACTTCCAGCTTTCGGACTTTTCTCTCTGGAAAGTTACGGTGACGGTACTCGGAGCCAGTCTGGTCGCTTTCGTGGCCTGCCGCACGCACAGGAACATCATCCGACACACCTCTCTCAAGAGCATCTGGATTCTTTCCATCGCGTCTCTCGTCAAGGTGGCGCTCGTCGCTGTCACTTTCGTGTTATTTTCTCCGTACAAGACCGCCATACCGGCTAACTACCTGCTGATTGGCGGAATCTTCGACATTCTTCTGACTACGGTCTTCCTCGTGGGAATCCGTGTTCTCATGCTCCTTGGCTATGACCTCGCCATCACCCATCTCAACGGCCCGTCACAGAAGCGCGTGCTCGTCTATGGATTCACAGACAAGTCCGTCGCTCTCCGTCTCCGCCTCCTGAAGTCACCGCACTACAAGGTCGTCGGCTTCATCAACCACTCGGAGAACCTCAAGGATCTCAGGATTGCCGATTCCCCGGCCTACTATTTCAAGGACAGGAAGGACTTTGACAACATCGTCCGCAAGCACGGCATCGACGGCATACTCTTCGCCACCGACTCCGACGCGAAGACTGAGGCCGACAGGCTCGTGACGTGGTGCGG
>CAVBPI010000220.1:0-2192 GCA_963596955.1 bacterium
GTGCAATAAAACCCGAAACCGAAGTCCTTATTGTAGCCTGCGACTCGGACTTCAGGTTTCCGCACTATGGCGTTTGTTCCATGATAGAGAATTATGGGAGAAATTTGTGCCATTCTTACCTCTTAAATACAGTTCATATCATTTATTTTGTTCATTTATCGCAAGAATCTTTTCTCTTACAGCCTTTTGTAAAGTCATCACCACAGTTGTATTGCCGAAGTAACTTACACAAAGGTAATTATTTGTTTGATTGTGGCAAAATTTATTGTATAGATATGATATGAATAGAAACTGATGCAAAATAAAACGACAAGAGGGCGAACAAAATGTGTCTTGCTCACCCTCCTTCGGATTTCCAGACTCCGCAGACTGACATCCGCGACCCCTATTTTTTTGGGGGGGGCGTCTTGCGCCTCCGGCTCAGTGATTAACGGACAATCGCCTCCTTGATGCAATCGACGATGTAGCGGACATCTTCGTCAGAGACATACGGACCGGCGGGGAGGCAGAAGCCTACTTTGAAGAGCTCTTCCTCTACGCCGTTGGTATAGACCGGAGCGCCGGCATAGACAGGCTGGCGGTGCATCGGCTTCCATGTCGGACGGGCCTCTATCTTCTTGCCGAGCATGAAGACGCGCAGGGCCTCGACGTTCTCGTTCGGTTGGCAGTCAGTCGTGGCCGAATCCACCTGATGAATCACACCGGCGGCACCGCCCACAGCCGTCTTGATGACTTCCTTGTAGGCATTTTCCTGACCTACAATGCGCACAGAAGGGTCGAGGGTCGCGGCGCAGAGCCAGAAATTCGCGTCGAAGCGCGGGTCGGCAGGCTGCTTATGGATATGAACGCCGGGGACGTCGGCAAGCAGTTCCTCATAAAGCTTCTGCACATGACGGTGATGGGCTATGTGCGCGTCGAGGACTGTCATCTGGCCGCGGCCTATGCCGGCGCAAACATTGGACATACGGTAGTTGTAGCCTATGGCCGTGTGCTGATAGTAAGGATATGCGTCACGGGCCTGGGTGGCATACCACATAATCTCATTGGCATCCTCGGCATTGCGGCAGATTAGGGCGCCGCCGCCGGAAGTCGTAATCATCTTGTTGCCGTTGAACGACAGCACGCCGTACTTTCCGAAGGTTCCGAGCACCTGGCCATCGAAGCGCGAGCCCATTCCCTCGGCCGCATCCTCGACCACAGGGATTCCATATTTTTCGGCTATCGCAAGTATTCTGTCAATGCGATAGGGCATTCCGTACAACGCCACCGGAACAATGGCCTTAGGATACCTGCCGGTCTTCTCCTTCCTGTCAATTATGGCCTTCTCAAGCAGTTCCGGGTCCATATTCCAAGTTTCGCGCTCGGAGCCGACAAACACCGGATGCGCACCGATATAGGTAATCGGATGTGAAGACGCGCAGAAAGTGTAGCTTTGGACAAGCACCTCGTCACCTGCCTTCACGCCGGCACCGATGAGGGCCAGATGCACGGCGGCCGTCCCTGCTGAGAGACAGACAACCTTACGGTCAAGCGGTTCGCTCCCGTCGGCCCTGCTGTTCACAAATGCCTCCAGGTCCTTCTCGAAAGCATTGACATTCGGTCCCATGGGAACCACCCAGTTCGTGTCGAACGCTTCCTTCACATACTTCTGCTCCCATCCCTCCTCGCTCATGTGAGCCAGGCAAAGATAAATTGTTTTTCTTTCTTCTGACATGATATTAAAACTGATATAATTGCACAGGAAAGGCATAACGAGTCAAAAACTCGTCATACCGACATGTATATATATGCAAATCATTGACACAAAAGGCCATGCCTCTCATGCCCATTCAGGATGCCGGCCGCAGGTGTCAGCTCAGACCCGCTCCCCGGCGAACTCTACTTTGAAACCAAGGACCGTGGCGAGAATCATCTCAATGTCCTTCCAAAATGAATAATGGCGATAATAGTAGCAGTTAAGACGCACCTTGTCCGGATAAATCACGGTGTCATTGTATTCAGTAGCAATCTCCTGCATGGGGCGAGCGTCTCCCGCAGCCTGCCGCCGAGCGACATATTCAGAAATCATCTCGTCCTCCAGCCGGTACTTCAGCGTCGCCGGCCCGGTGATTCCGGGGCGCAGCTTCAGCACGTCGCGGTCATCCCCCTGCAATTTGTCCGCATATCCGGGGACATCCGGACGGGGTCCCACG
>CAVBPI010000220.1:2202-3758 GCA_963596955.1 bacterium
GAAGAACGCCGGACCGCCCGGCATTTTCCTGTGAATCAGAAACGCGACAATCGGGAACACCCACCAAATCAAAAGCAGCCCGAAGAAAGATGCTGCAATGTCAAAGAGTCTTTTGAATATCATGATAGTGAGGCAGCAGGCTGCGGAACAGGCCGACACGAATCTCGTTGTTGGGAACATCCAGTGTATATAGCCTAGTCTCTTCGTCATAGCCCTTTATGGTTATGTAACCATTCTGATATAGCAGAGGCATGATGGTAGTCATGGGCTCCGTGGCTGCATAAAAATCATCCTTCACGGCCTCCATGCCCAATTCAGATGGTAGAAAATCGAACTTCCGCATCATGTTGATGAGATAGGTCGGAGTGCCGGAGCCGAACCAATAAGAGTCCATCCTCCCGTCAGCGAAGCAGTTGAGCAGGCTGAAAGGATTGAACACATCAGATGACGGCCAGCAGAAATGATAGCCGTCATAATGCTCAGTCAACTCCGCTATCGTTTCTTCCCTGCTCAGATTCAATTTCTTCGCAAGCTCGTCTATATCACCGCTCATCTGTGTAAGCAGCTCCTCTTTGGTGATTCCGCAGATGCCGGCATAGGGCTCGTCCATGCTCACGTTCTTGATGTTGTTCAGTTCACTGAAGATGCTGAGCTGAGAGAATTTGGTGATGCCTGTCAGGAAAACGAAGCGCAGCATCGGCTCACAATCCTTCAGCGGGGAATAGAAGTTCCGCATCGTATTTCGCAGAACATCAAGATTTTCCCTCTCATGCGCCACGTCAAGCAAAGGGGCGTCATATTCATCAATGAGCACAACCACCTGCCTGCTGGTCTTCTGACAAACAGTCTTTATCAAATTAAGAAGGCGAACATTAGGATCCGTCGAATCGCAAACGACGCCGAAGCGTTCTTCATTATCGCTCAGTATATAAAGCAGATAGCGCTCAAGCTGCGCCTTCTCCATATGCTTGCCTCCGGCCAGGCTGAAATGCAGCACCGGATATTCCGTCCAGTCTTTCTCCAGTTTCTCAATGGCAAGCCCCCCGAAGAGTTCCTTCTTCCCCTCGAAATAACTCCGCAGAGTTGACACCAGCAACGACTTGCCGAAACGTCGCGGACGGCTCAGGAAAAAATAAGTGCCATCCGTATGGGTCAGACGATACACACATTCAGTCTTGTCAATATAGAATTTATCCTCCTTACGAATGCGTTCAAATGTCTGTATTCCTATCGGGTATAATTTCCTTGCCATAATCGTCGCTTTTTGAATTTTACCTTCGGTCTATATCGATCCTCGTTATTTCGTGAGTGGATACTCTTATACATTGGGCATCCTGAGAATCGAACAAAACATAATTCATCCCATTCGAATATAAGGAACTCTTGAAACAAATGCCATCTGCCTCAATATACTCCTTACAAAATTCACAAATCAACTGCGTCGGAACATATTCCAGTTCAGAATCGTATCGACGCAATGGCTTTGACAAATCCACGCTTATCGCATTTATTACTTTCTTTTTTATCACCACTTCCTCCAATGGCATAGTACCATC
>CAVBPI010000220.1:3861-4791 GCA_963596955.1 bacterium
AAGTATTTATATCTGACAAGTTCATCGATGTCTGTAAAGAAACGGGATTTATGCTTAACACTTTCTTTCAATCTATGCCAGACTAGAACGCGCTGTTTTATTCTAAAAGAATAATCGACACGACTATCAATGGAATATCCATAATTACCAGAGCACAAAACCATATTTAAAATTACTCGAGCAATACGATTATCCCGAAAGAAATGCCACTCATCTTGCAACCCCTCCACTATAGTCCGTCCTTCAATATTGGGCTCAAACAACAATAAGACAGCATTAAAGAAATCTGCAAAATAAGAAAAATCTATCAAGCGAGCTTTGGCGCCACATATTTCACATACGCCGTCTGAAGTCGCGTTTGATTCAACTTCAGCACGCAATTCATCATCAGCAAAGCATTCCTTGCATATCAACATACTGAATCCAAATTAAATGGAAGCAATCAATTCCAGATGGTTTTTCACAGACAGTTTCTTCAAATATCCCAAACCAGGATACCCATCAGAATCATCAGCTCTATGAATCAATTCAACAACAGACGGTGTCATTGCCCGGTTCTTAAAGAATGGTTCAACCTTAATAGCCGCTTCCCTGAATTTTCCTCTTACATCACTCTTTGTTTTATTGTTATCTGAAACAAAATGATGAACATATAACTGGTCTTCATTTTTTCTATATGTCAGATGTATCGCGAGTGCGTACGGAAGCATCCCACCTTCAACATAGACTGATGGCAAAACAGTGTAATCAGAATAACCCCAAAAGCCCTCTTCACTTCGGTAATAAAAAGGTTCTTCGCTAAAAAGTTCATCATCCTCCATAGCATAGTCAGCATTTCTATTTTTCGAATTAAAACAGTCATCCAAACGAATGATTTTTTTCTCAGTCTCTCTCAAGCGACTCTTCATTCGACGTGACACTGTCGAACCA
>CAVBPI010000221.1:0-1406 GCA_963596955.1 bacterium
GCGCCGCGGACTATTATGAAATGTATGATGAGCCGACATTCATGAGCCCAAAACCGGAGAAAGCCCCATCGGCCGCCCCTTCCCGCTACCGCAATCCCATATTTCCTGAATTTGACATAGAATCTACTGTATCAAAGCTTTATGATGCCGTTTGCCGCAATTCTGACGTTGAGCCATGAATATTCTGAAAAGATTTCTGCAATAAATCCATGAGCCGGGGTATATAGATTAAAAAAACATTCAAATGGCAGAATCAGTTTCAATAAAGGCGCATTGCGCCGACATCTTCAGCTATGCGCGGTTCCAGAACGGGATGAGGGCGGTGAACCGCATTGCCATAAAGAACACTTCCGAAGGGCTTCTGACGGGGATGCGGCTCACGGTAGAATCGAATCCGGAGATTATTCACAGCACTTCACTGCATATCGGGGAAATCAAGGATGGGGCGACGGTCGTCGTCGATGATGTTCGGGCTGACATTTCGACGAATTATCTTGCAAACCTGACCGAGTGTCAGAGCGGTGTGCTCCGTATAAGGGTCAGTTCCGAAGATGAGGGCTTCGCTCCCGTGTCCTTCACTCACAAAATCACAATACTCCCTTATGACCAGTGGGAGGGTGTCCGGCGGGCCGATGAACATCTGGCTTGCTTTTGCGTGCCGAACCACCCGGAAGTTAAGAACATCATCAAGGCTGCCTCCAGGCGGATGCTCGAATGGACCGGCAATCCGTCAATGGACGGCTATGTCGGCGGCGACCCCAGCAGGGTCAAGATGATGATGGCTGCCATTTTCGGGGCAATCAAAGATATGAACATCGCATACGCCCTGCCTCCGGCATCGTTTTACGAGAGCGGCCAGCGCATCCGTATGCCCGAAGAAATAGTCGGGACGAGGCTCGCGACCTGTCTGGATACCACGATGCTCTATGTCTCCTGTCTTGAAGCCGCGAGCCTGCGCCCTCTGGTGATTCTGAACCGGACGCACGCATACGCCGGGGCGTGGCTTGACGAGGAGGCCATTTCGCCGAGCGCGGTGAGCGACGACCCGTCGCTGCTTCGCAAACGCGACGCCGAGGGCATAAACCAGATGATTCCGGTGGAGACCACGAAGATGGACAAGGGCTACAACATGGGGTTTGACGACGCTGTCCTGGCGGCGAAGGAAACGCTTGCGGACGCGGACTCGTTCGAGTGCGTGATTGACATCCACGAGGCGCGCAAGCTTGGCGTGAATCCCTTGCCGCAGCGGGTGTGGACGACGGACGGCTATGAAATCATGCCAGCCGGAACCCCGGATGTGGAGCCGCGTCCCGAAGCTCTGCCGACCTCCGACAAGGTTGATTTGACAGCGGAGCCCATCGTCGAAAAGCAGATTATCTGGGAACGCAAGCTTCTGGACCTGACTC
>CAVBPI010000221.1:1517-4750 GCA_963596955.1 bacterium
CTCTCAGGGACACGGCGAAGAGGTCTCTGGAGGAAAACGGCGCAAACACGCTGTATCTTACGGCAGGAGCCTTGAAATGGACGGACGCGGAGCGTCAGAAGGAACACTACGGGCCCATCCTGCTGGTACCATGCGAAATAATGCGCCAGAGCGGTTCTCTTGTGGCAACGGGGGAGGAACCCGTCATAAATCTGACGCTTCTGGAAATGCTTCGGGAAAACTTCGGGCTCACGATTCCCGGCCTCGACCCGCTTCCGCAGAAAGACGGGCACACTGATGTCCGGCTTGTGCTGAACACCGTCCGCAAGGCTGTGATGGATAAAAGGGGATGGGATGTTGAGCCTCTTGTGTTTCTCGGCAATTTCACATTCAGCAAGTTCATCATTTGGAACGACATACATTCAGGACATAAGATTTTTGACGCCAATCCTATGGTTTCCAGCCTCAAGAACGGAGCGCTCGACAAACGGATAAGACCGCTTCAGAATATAGGCCGGGACATTGACTCCCTTTGCCGTCCGGACGAGATTCTGCTGCCGATAGACGCGGACTCTTCGCAGATGAAGGCGATAAGGGATGCCCTTGACGGCCGGAGTTTCATCATGCAGGAACCTCCGGGAACGGGAAAGAGCCAGACAATCACGAACATCATCGCCAACGCCCTGTATCATGGCAAGCGCGTGTTCTTCGTTTCTGAGAAGAAGGCTGCGCTTGAGGTTGTTCAGAAGCGTCTTGAATCAATCGGGCTTGGCCCGCTGTGTCTCGAACTCCATTCCAACAAGGCAAGGAAGTCAATGGTTCTGAGCAAATTGGAAAAAACTTTGGAACAGAAGGCTCCGACAGAATGCGGGACATTCGGTTCCGAAGCCGAGAGGGTCGCGGAACTTCGCTCGGTGCTGGACCGTCATGTTGAAGCGCTGCACTCTTCCGGCGGCGAAGGCATGACCTTGTACGGCGCATTGTCGCAATATCTGGCCTCTCCCTCAAATTTGCCGTTCCGGAATATGCCCAATACCGTGATGTCGTCCATGTCGCCGGATTCAATTCGACAGATGCAGGCTGCCGTGCGGGATTTTGCCGCGGCGGCGGGACGGGTTTCTCTGGACGACATTCGGGATTTGCTCGACTTCCCGTTAAGTGAATACACTCCGGCTCTTATGGAACGTCTCAAAGCCGAGATTGAGGCTCTGCTTGCAACGCGCGGCCGTCTTTTGTTCCGCCTTCGTTCCCGCAGGCTCGCGAAAGTCCTTGGCGTTGACTTCTGGAATGGTCTGGGTCTTAACCGCAGCGACTCGCGCCGGGACAAGGTCGGACAATGGTACGGAGCATTGGACAGCCTCAGGGACTATGCCATATACAACAGCCGGCGCACGGCCCTCCGTTCCCGCGGGCTTGGGGTCATCGCCTCGGACTTTGAGGCCTGCAAGGTCATGCCGGAAGCGCTTCCCGACAGCCTGATGAAGAGCCTGCAATACAGCTATGTAAGGAAGATGGTTTCCTCTGACGCGCATCTGGGAATGTTCTGCGGAGATATGTTTAATAACACTGTCACGGACTATCGGGAGACGGAGCGAGCGTTCAGGGAGAGCTGCAGGAAAGAAATATGCCGCAGGATGTACTCGCGAATTGAGGTCATCGCGCAGGAAACGTCCAATCCGCAGCTCACGATTTTGAAAAAGGCCATCCGAAGCGGTGCGAGGGGTATGTCCCTCAGAACTCTCTTCTCAAAGATTCCCGATGTGCTGCCGAGGTTGTGTCCATGTATGCTGATGAGCCCTCTTTCCGTGGCGCAATACCTTCAGGCGAACCCCGACCTGTTCGACATAGTGATTTTCGACGAGGCTTCGCAGATGCAGACAAGCGAGGCCATCGGTTCCATCGGCAGGGGACATTCGCTGATTGTCGCCGGGGACTCGAAGCAGCTGCCTCCGACGACTTTCTTCGAGACCCTGTCCTTTGACGAGGACAATGCCGACCGCGAGGATTTGGAGAGCATACTTGAAGACTGCATCTCGCTTTCCTTGCCGGCCAACACGCTGAGATGGCACTACCGCAGCAGGCATGAGAGCCTGATTTCATTCAGCAACTCAAAGTATTACGGCAACACCCTGCTCACCTTCCCATCCACGGATGACCTCACGAGCAAAGTGACGTTGAAGCGTGTTGACGGCCTGTATGAGAGGGGAGGGACCCGCCAGAACAAGGCGGAGGCGGAAGCGGTGGTCGCGGAAATAAAGCGCCGTCTTGAGAATGAGCCGGACAGAAGCATCGGCGTCATAACATTCAGCCAACCTCAGCAGGCGGCGGTTGAAAGGCGTCTGGAGACGATGCTGCGCAACAATCCGGGCCTGGAGGAGATTACCTCCAGCATGGATGAGCCGATTTTTGTGAAGAACCTGGAGAATGTTCAGGGAGATGAGCGCGATGTGATTCTGTTCTCTGTCGGCTATGGCCCGGACAAGAGCGGGCGCATCCCGATGAACTTCGGCCCGCTTAACCAGAGCGGAGGCTGGCGGCGGCTCAATGTTGCCGTCTCAAGGGCACGCTGCGAAATGAAGGTGTTCTCGTCCCTCTCTCCGGATGACATCAGGGTTGACTACAATACCCCTGAGGGCGTCGTCGGGCTTCGCGATTTCCTTCGTTACGCATCCGACGGCCGGAGGATTCTGGAGGAATATTCCGGTGAAGCCGCGGAACGTGACGCCTGGGTGGAGAAAGTCGCCGCTGAACTGCGTGAACGCGGGCTCAGGGTAAACACCAATGTAGGAACATCCGATTTCCGCATCGACATCGCCATCCTTGATGAGCAGAAGGGCCGCTACAGCTACGGCATCATCTGCGACGGCCCGAACTACGCCTCCGCACCTTCCGCCGTTGACCGTGAGGTAGTGCGCCCGGCTATTCTTGAAAATCTCGGCTGGGACATTAGGCGCCGCTGGATTATGGACGAGTGGCGCTGATTTGCGGTTTTGTCAGTTTGTCTCTACGATGGAGGCATTCGAGTATTACAACTCCGGCAGGTGATCCGCAGGGTCAAGCCAGAACATCAGCCGCCAGTTAAACCGCTTCGGCGGATTGCAGGTACCCTCATCGGCGAACAGTCTCCACACATATGGAACAGGGGTGACTATTCCATAATGAACATGTGCAGGCGTCGAGGCAGCATTGCCGCTCTTTCCCAGTGTCCCGATTTTTTCTCCCGGCTTTACGACCTTGAACTTCGACGTTTCCAC
>CAVBPI010000222.1:0-4750 GCA_963596955.1 bacterium
ATTTCTGGCCGAAACGGCGGGCGTGGAGGGACGCGGACGCTTTGTTCAGAAGGTCGATAAGGCGGATCCGAGAACGTACATCAGAAGCGGCAAACTTGAGGAAATAAAGACATTCATAGAGGAGAATGAGATTGACGTCGCGATATTTGACGATGAGCTCTCCCCTACCCAGCTGCGTAACATAGAGCGCGAACTGAACATCAAGATTCTCGACAGGACAAATCTGATTCTGGACATATTCGCCCAGAGGGCAAAGACGGCGTATGCAAAGACACAGGTTGAACTTGCTCAGTATCAGTATCTTCTTCCCCGACTTACACGAATGTGGACGCACCTCGAAAGGCAGAAGGGAGGCATCGGAATGAGAGGACCGGGAGAGACCCAGATTGAGACTGACCGACGTATCATTCAGGACAAGATTGCAAGGCTGAAGGAACAGCTCAAGAAGATTGACAAGCAGATGGCCTCACAGCGCGGAAACAGGGGTTCACTCGTGCGCATAGCTCTCGTCGGATACACCAACGTCGGCAAAAGCACACTGATGAACACGCTGGCAAAGAGCGACGTATTCGCTGAAAACAAGCTGTTCGCGACGCTCGACACGACGGTGAGGAAAGTCGTAATCGAGAACGTCCCTTTCCTGCTGAGCGACACCGTGGGATTCATCAGAAAACTCCCTACGCAGCTCGTGGAGGCCTTCAAAAGCACTCTCGACGAGGTCCGGGAGGCCGACATCCTGATGCACGTGGTCGATATATCCCACCCTAACCACGAGGAGCACATCAGGGTCGTGAACGAGACCCTGCGCGACATAGGCGCAATCAACAAGCCTATATTCGTAGTTTTCAACAAGATAGACGCATACCGCCACGAGGAATACGACGAGTTCTCCCTTGAACCCAAGAAGCCCGAAAACTACACGCTTGAGGAGTACAAGAACTCATGGATAGCCAAGGAGAACACCCCGTGCATATTCATCTCCGCAAAGCAGAAAATCGGCATGGACAAGCTCCGCTCAGACCTCTACAAGATGGTCGCGGAAATCCACGCCGGGCGTTATCCCTTTAATAACTTCCTATGGTAACAAAAAAAAGCGGTCGAAATTTCGACCGCTTTTTCATTATAAATCAAGACATTAATCCTGGAACTTAGCGCAGAGGTACTCACGGTTCAGGCGCGCGATGTGAGAGACGGTGATGTGCTTAGGGCACTCCATCTCGCAGGCGCGGGTGTTGGTGCAGGCACCGAAACCGAGCTCGTCCATCTTCGCGACCATCGCCTTGGCACGCTTCGCGCCCTCAACCTTACCCTGCGGGAGAAGTGCGAGAGAGCTTACGCGGGCTGCGACGAAGAGCATCGCCGAGCTGTTCTTGCAGGTTGCGACGCAGGCACCGCAGCCGATGCAGGCAGCGCCGTCCATGCTCTCCTCGGCCTTTTCGCGAGGAATAGGAATAGCATTGGCATCAGGAACACCGCCGGTTCCTACGGAAACATATCCGCCGGCCTGAAGAATCTTGTCAAACGCCTGACGGTCAACGACAAGGTCCTTGATTACAGGGAAACCGTGGCTGCGCCAAGGCTCGATGGTGATAGTGTCGCCGTCCTTAAACTTGCGCATGTGGAGCTGGCAGGTAGTGACCTCGTCGTCAGGTCCATGGGCGCGTCCGTTGATATAGAGTGAGCAGGCTCCGCAGATTCCCTCACGGCAGTCGTGGTCGAAGGAAACGGGTCCCGATGACTTGCATCCCTTCTCGACAGCGACAGGATCCATACCCTCCGTGATAAGCTGCTCATTGAGGATGTCAAGCATCTCAAGGAAAGAGCTGTCAGGCGAAATGCCCTTGACCTGATAGGTCTCGAAATGCCCTTTCTCCTTGGCGTTTTTCTGACGCCATACTTTCAAAGTCAAATCCATCTCGTTTAGTCTTTATAATTTCTTGTCGCTATGTGAATGTTCTCGTACTTGAGAGGCTCCTTGTGAAGCTCAGGCTCAACGCCGTCACCCTTGTACTCCCACGCGGCAACGTACATGTAATGATCGTCGTCACGCTTCGTCTCGCCGTCCTCGGTCTGCATCTCCTCGCGGAAATGACCGCCGCAGGACTCGCGCCTGTCAAGCGCGTCGAGAGCCATGAGCTCGCCGATTTCGAGGAAGTCAGCAAGGCGGAGAGCCTTTTCAAGCTCCTGGTTGAACGTGCCCTGAACGCCTGCGACATAGACATTGCTCCAGAACTCCTTCTTGAGTTCACGAATCATCTGAATGCCCTCCTTAAGGCCGGCCTCGTTGCGTGCCATTCCGACGTGCTCCCACATGATGTGGCCGAGCTTCTTGTGGATGGTGTCAACGGACTCCTTGCCCTTGATGGACAGAAGTCTGTCAATCTTGGCACGGACAGCCTTCTCAGCCTCCTCGAACTCAGGAGCGCCGATGTCGGTCTTAGGGTCCTTGAACTTGGAAGCGAGGTAGTCGCCGATTGTGTAAGGGAGGATGAAATATCCGTCGGCAAGACCCTGCATGAGGGCTGACGCGCCGAGACGGTTTCCGCCGTGGTCGGAGAAGTTGGCCTCGCCTATCGCGTAAAGACCCGGGATGGTAGTCTGGAGGTTGTAGTCAACCCAGAGACCGCCCATGGTGTAGTGGATTGCCGGGTAAATCATCATCGGCTCCTTGTAAGGGTCGGTGGCGGTAATCTTCTCGTACATCTGGAAGAGGTTGCCGTAGCGGGCCTTGATTACATCCTTTCCGAGACGCTCGATGGCCGTCTTGAAGTCAAGGAAAACGGCAAGGCCGGTCTCGTTGACGCCATAGCCGGCGTCGCAGCGCTCCTTTGCTGCACGGGAAGCGACGTCACGAGGGACGAGGTTTCCGAATGCCGGATAGCGGCGCTCAAGGTAGTAGTCCCTGTCTTCCTCCGGAATGTCGGAAGCCTTTATCTCATGCTTGCGGAGCTTTGCGACATCCTCAAGCTTCTTAGGAACCCAGATACGTCCGTCGTTACGCAGAGACTCGGACATGAGCGTAAGCTTCGACTGCTGCTCGCCGTGAACCGGGATGCAGGTCGGGTGAATCTGCGCGAAGCAAGGGTTAGCGAAGAACGCGCCCTGCTTGTAGCACTGCCATGCAGCCGAACCGTTGGAGTTCATCGCGTTCGTAGAAAGGAAGTAGGTGTTTCCGTATCCGCCTGAGGCAAGCACTACCGCGTGAGCGCCGAAACGCTCGATTTCACCTGTCACGAGGTTGCGGGCGATGATGCCCTTCGCCTCGCCGTTGATGAGGACGATGTCAAGCATCTCGTGGCGCGGATAGGACTTGACCGTCCCGGCCGCAATCTGGCGGTTGAGAGCGGCGTATGCCCCGAGAAGGAGCTGCTGTCCGGTTTGGCCGCGGGCGTAGAACGTACGGCTCACCTGAGCCCCGCCGAAAGAGCGGTTTGCGAGAAGTCCGCCGTATTCCCTCGCGAAAGGAACACCCTGCGCGACACACTGGTCGATGATGTTGTTGCTGACTTCCGCAAGACGATAGACGTTGGCTTCACGGCTACGGTAGTCACCGCCCTTGATTGTATCGTAGAACAGACGGTAGATGGAGTCGTTGTCGTTCTGATAGTTCTTCGCAGCGTTGATACCGCCCTGTGCCGCAATAGAGTGCGCACGACGAGGAGAATCGCTGATGCAGAAAACCTTCACGTTGTAGCCGAGTTCACCGAGCGAAGCGGCTGCAGACGCTCCACCCAGACCCGTACCGATGACAATGATTTCCATCTTTCTCTTGTTGCCGGGCGATACAACCCTGATCTGAGACTTGTGCTTTGTCCATTTTTCGGCCAAAGGACCCTCAGGAATCTTTGAAATCAATTCTTTTGCCATTATATATAAGGTTTATAGAAAATTCTATCCTCAAAAATCTGATTCAAAATATATCAGCTTGCAAAGTTAGTAAATCTTTCGTTCATTCAAACAAAAGATTCTCGTCAGGATGCAGACGGTCGATGCCGAGGTGGGCGTAGGCGAGGTCGGTCACTTCCCTGCCCCTCGGCGTGCGCATGATGAACCCTTCCTTTATAAGGAACGGCTCATACACCTCCTCAAGCGTCCCCTGGTCCTCCCCGATTGCCGTAGCAATGGTGTTCGCGCCCACAGGACCGCCCTTAAATTTCGTGATTATGGTCCTGAGAATCTTGTTGTCGATGGCGTCCAGTCCCCTCTTGTCGATGTTCAGTGCGTCGAGGGCGTACTTCGCGATGCCGAGGTCAATATTCCCGTCCCCCACGACCTGCGCAAAGTCACGCACGCGACGAAGCAGGGAATTCGCGATACGCGGCGTTCCTCGGCTCCGCAGCGCAATCTCATACGCGGCAGCATCGTCAATAGGAACGTTCAGAATCCCGGCGCTCCTCTCCACGATTTTCTGAAGAGTCGGGGTGTCATAGTATTCCATCGCGCACTTTATTCCGAAGCGGGCCCGCAGCGGCGAAGTGAGAAGCCCGCTTCGAGTCGTCGCGCCCACGAGGGTGAACGGATTGAGCGACAGACGAATGGACCTTGCGCCGGGCCCCTTGTCAACCATTATGTCTATGACGAAATCCTCCATCGCCGAATAGAGATACTCCTCGACGACCGGGGAAAGCCTGTGAATCTCGTCGATGAAGAGCACGTCGCCCTCCTCCAGCGAGGTCAGCAGTCCGGCAAGGTCGCCGGGCTTGTCCAGAACCGGTCCTGAGGTGACTTTCATATTGACTCCCAGCTCATT
>CAVBPI010000223.1:0-4719 GCA_963596955.1 bacterium
ACCTCATCGGTATTGGCTCCGAAATGAACCTTAACCATGCCGTTATTCACCTCGGGAGAGATTGCTTCCTGATTACATGACGCAAAAGCAAGGACAGCAACTGCTGTCGTAAATATTTTTACGATTGTTTTCATAAGCCGATAAGTTTTAGAATCCCCAATCACTGGTCTGGTCGTGAACATCATCTCCAGAAATGTCATGGAGTCCGTGTTCATTGTAATTACCGCTGTCCGCGAAGCCGGATTCGGCTGAAATCTGATATGTGCATATCAGAGGTGCCTCGTAGTGACGAGGACTTGAATGTTTTGTGAACATAGTATTGAAATTATAAAGGTTGTTTGTTTCTTTTAGTTTGCGCCCGGATTCGCATCCGGACAATGCCGCTTCCCGTTCACATGAGAAGACTTGCAGTATCGTCGCAACGCCATGACTGTCACGGACATGACCATCCTCTGACATACTGCCGCATTCGGCCGACAAAGTTACAGACGATTCTCCGAATAAGCAAAAATCGCCGCAACTTTCTTACGCGATTTTGGGAATTGCCGCAAGAAAACGATAACTTTGCCGAATCGGATTTGAATTGGATTTGACCTGCGAGAGAATGAGAATGAAAAAGATGAAGCGATTATACATATTCAGCATTGCCGTCGCTGCACTGCTGCTTCTGCCGATTAGGGCGCGGGCACAGTTCTTCATGGCCGGCGACGACCCGGGGTGCAGGAGGTGGTACAGCATCGAGAGCGAGAACTACCGCATCATCTACCCGCGCGGGCTGGACTCCTTGGCACGGGTCTATGCACGCGAAATGGAGCGGTTCAGAAAGCCGGTGGGACTGACATCCGGCTACCTGCCGGGGGAATGCGTCCGAGGGAAGATGCCGGTGGTACTGCACGCATACAACTCTGTTTCAAACGGTTCCGTGGCATGGGCGCCGAAGAGGATGGACGCCTACACGCTGCCGCAGGTCTATGGTGCGGAGGCTACTCCGTGGACGGCGCAGCTGGCGGTGCACGAGTCGCGGCACATCAGCCAGATGCAGTTCGGGCTGAGTCATGCGCAGAGGCCGTTCGGCTGGTTCTTCGGCGAGATGTGGAACGGGCTGACGGCGGGGCTCTATGCGGAGAACTCGCTGCTGGAGGGTGACGCGGTCGTCGCCGAGACGGAACTGACACGCGCCGGACGCGGACGCAAGGCCGATTTCCTGAACTACTACATGGTCTGCTTCGACCAGGGGGACCTGCGGGACTGGGACCAGTGGCGATTCGGCTCGCAGAGGAACTACACCCCGGACTGGTACTCGCTCGGCTACCTGACCTACGGAGGCCTGCGCTGGATGTACGACAGGGACGACTACATGGCCGAATATCTGGACTACGCATCACGGCATCCGCTGCGACTCGACGTGCGCGAGGTGGTAGCGAGACGGACGACAGGGAAGGACCTCGTGCACTCGTTTCCGGCGGTGCGTGACAGCCTGACGGCGGCGTGGAGGGCAAAGGCCGACCTGAGGGCGCCGTACATGCCGATGGAACAGGTGACGCGGACTCCGAAAAAGCCTGCGGACTATGAGGGGCTGATGATTGCCGGGAATGAACTGTTTGCCGTAAAACATGGATATACAGACAATTACCAGCTTGTAAAGATTCAATTGCCGACGAAGGACGACGATGAGACGGAAGGTAATATGTCGTCCGACGACAATGACATATCCCCTAAAAATGAACCTGCGGCAAAAGATATGTTTCTGGAAAAATTCGTCACGCATTTCGGGAGCTATGCGGGCGCGCTGAAGCATTCGCCTGTGACGGGACGGATTTATTGGAGCGAATCCGTGCCGGACGTGCGCTGGACGATGAAATATACTTCGAGGATACGGAGCGTGGCCGACAACGGGCGGAAGTCGAAAGGTCTGACGCGCAGGGGGTGGCTGTATAATCCCGTGCCGGCGGAGAAAAATGCGCACGCGGCCACGGTTGAAAGCCGTCCGGAAGGGGGTTCGCGGCTGACGATAATAAATCTGGGAAACGGGGAGAGGGAGATGTCGTTCGACGCGCCGGATTCGCTGCAAATCGTTGAGGCGGCGTGGTGCGGAGGGGAAATATATGTTTCGGGAATATCGAAGGGAGGTTTCGGGATATATCGCCTCGACGTCACCGATGACCACCGCCACAATCTTGCGGGAGCGTTCGGGAGTCCACGGGCCTTTCGCTATGATGTCCCTGACGGCGGGTTCAGCTGGGTTCAGGTGCTGGAACCGCAGCCGGTGCAGGTGAAGAATCTTCAGGGCGGGGCCGCGGAAGGCGGCGGGAAAACGAAGCTGCTTTTCACCTCGGACAGGACCGGAGTGAACGAGCTCTACAGCCTCGACCCGGCGGACGGAACCCTGCGGCAGCTGACATCCACGAGATACGGAGCCTCTGACTATCAGTTCGACCCGGACGGACGGTGGCTCTACTACTCTTCGCAGACGATAAGGGGAAAGATGATTTTCCGCACGCGGACGGACAGCCTCTTCGACAGGAAGGCGGACTGGGGAGAGCGCTGCGGATGGATTATAGCGGACAGGCTGTCGGAGCAGGCGAGGCGCAGGGCGGAAAAGATTTACGGAGACGCCGACCTGCTGACGGCGGAGACTGTCAGGGCGGACACCATGACGCTGTCCACGCCGCGGCGCTACCACAAGGTGCCGCAGATGTTCCGCGTGCATTCCTGGGCGCCGTTCTATGCGAACATCCCGGTGCTGATGAATGCCAACGACCTGGGGGACAACCTCTTCGACTATGTGAACCTCGGAGCCACGGCGGTGATTCAGAACCAGCTCGGGACATTCTCCGGCATCGTCGGCTACTCGGCGCACAAGGATCCCTACAACAAGGCTCGCTGGCGCAATTCCGCCCACCTCAACATTACCTACAGCGGGCTCTATCCCGTGTTCGAGCTCAACATCGACTTCAACGACAGGGCGGCGCGGCAGAGCAGCCTCATTCTCAGGGAGATGAACAGAGGCTACTATTCTATAGAGACCCGCTCCGAGGCGCATCCGTCGGTTCCGAACATCTCCGGAAGCGTCAGCGCCTACATCCCGTTCCGCTTCTCGTCCGGAGGATGGAGCAGGGGCTTCACCCCGCGCGTGACCTACTACATAAGCAACGACCGCAGGGATGCCAATGCCTACATATTCACGAGAACCGGCATTGACGGAGGCGACGGGGTCGTCACTCCGGAGGGAGTGTCCGGGCAGTGGGTGAACGACCGCAAGATGAAGTCCTTCAGAAACCTCCCCGCACAGAACCTCACGGCCTCGGCGACCCTCTACGGGATTCTTCCCGTGAACAACTCGGGCGTGTTCCCGCGCTGGGGAGGCGGCGTGCAGGCAGGCCTGAGCTATCCTCTCGGAATGACGCACTGGTACTCCCCCGCCGCCTTCGGCTACGCCTACGGCTACTTCCCCAGCTTCACGCCCGAGCAGGGCCTCAGGCTCACGGGACTGTGGCAGGGTCAGATGCCGACACGAGAGAAGGGCAGGCTCTACACCGGCGCGCCTTTCAGCACCTCGGCCACGGGCATCCTCCCGCGCGGCATCCAGGAGGCGTCGCTTCGCACCGCCCTCGTCCAGCGCACAGAAAACCTCGCCAAGTTCACGGCCGACTATGCAGTTCCCATCTATGTCGGAGACCGCTCCCTCCTCTGGAGCTGCATCTACATCCGCCGCCTGCTGCTGACCCCGCACTTCGACTGCACCCTCTTCAGCAACGCCGCCCTCGGCCTCGGGAAGGGAACTGGCAGCCTGATGACCTACGGATTCGACCTCTCGTTCGACATCCAGTGCATCCTCTGGCTCACAATCCCCTGCACTCTCGGCGTCAGCGTGAACTTCAACGGCGCACCCGACTGGAACGGCCTCGCCGCTGTCGGCAGGGCCCTCGGCATCCCCAATGTCCCGAAATTCTACATCGGACCCGTCCTCAGCATCAATATGTTCTGACGCCCGCCGAGAGCAACCTTGGAAAATTTCATGGAAAAGCGGACAAAAACAGGCAGTTTTACATTGGAAAAAAAGTTGGAAAATCGGCACAAAAGACCTATTTTTGCATTGGAAAATCGGAACACGCCATGATTTCAAGAAAGATATACGGATTCCTTCACGACTTTTTTGCCACCGACAAGAAGGCCCTGCTGATTACGGGAGCACGGCAAATCGGGAAAACATTTGCAATCAGACATATTGGGAATCAAGACTTTAAGGTTTTCGTCGAAATCAATTTCTACAATAATCCGGAGGCAGTCAGCCTGTTCAACGGAGCGAAGAATGTGTCCGACGTGCTTTTCAGGCTCTCGTCTCTCGCCGACAGGCCGCTTGTCCCGGGGAAGACACTCGTTTTCTTCGACAAGGTTCAGCATTGCCCGGAAATTGTCACATGGATTAAGTTTCTTGTGGAAGACGGGACATACCGCTATGTCCTCAGCGGCTCGCTGCTCGGAACTGAGATGAAGGGCATACGTTCCGTCCCTGTCGGATATATGTCCATAAAGGATATGTATCCTCTTGATTTTGAGGAATTTGTGATAGCCGTAGGAATGAATCCGAATGTAATCGAAAGACTGCGGAAGAATTTCATGCTGATGGAACCTGCGGACAGTTTCGTGCACGGGAAGATGCTGGAACTGTTGAAGCTCTACCTCATCGTCGGAGGTATGCCGGCCGTTGTTCAACGC
>CAVBPI010000224.1:0-4717 GCA_963596955.1 bacterium
AACCAGGGCCGGCCATCGGTTTGCCAACTTCACAGGGTCGTCTATCCTTTTCTGGCATTTCTGTCTATTGCTTGCCTGCCGGCCCATTTCTTTTCATGCTCAAAGGTCGTCGCGCCGGCATACGAGAAAAACATGGAAACGGGAAGCTGCAGAAGTTCCGTCAGGCTCATGATAAAAGGCGGGGACGGGCTCGGGAGACGAAGCTGCGATGTGCTCATATATAATGCCGACAAATTCGGGCGGCTCGACTCGTTCACGCATTTCGACGGGAGCCTGGAAGAGATGCAGGTGTCCTCGGGAGAAGGGAAGAAGACGGCCGTCGTAATCTGCAACGCGCCTGAAGGCAGCCTGCAATGGGATAAGATTCTCACAATGCAGTCGCTCTCCGGGCTATGCTTCGAACTCGAAGCGGAGGAGGCCTCCAGTCCCGTGCTTGTGGGAAAGGCGGATTTTGAGGCCGGGGAAAGCTTCTCCGTCATGCTCAGTCCGCTGATGGCAAAAATCTGTCTGAAGGAACTCAGCTGCGATTTCAGGGGCACGGCCTACCAGTTCGAGGAACTGACGGATGCAAGGGTCTATCTGACAAATGTGAATGCGGACTGCAGCGTCACGGGGGACGGCAGGCGTGGAAGCCGCTTCATAAACAACGGCGGCTGGGACGAGTCCGACGCCGTCAGGTTCCGCTCGCGGGAGATACTGTGCAGGGAGATAGAGGGGAATGTGGGAATGGATGTAAGGCAGCTGAACCTGGAGCTTTACTGCTACCCGAACCTCGGCAGCGTGGAATCATTCGGGCAGCCGTTCACAAGGCTCGTGATAGAGGGGTGCGTCAAGGGGCACAGATGGTACTGGCCGATAAGCATCAACGGCCTCGGGGACGGAGGAATACGCTCCAATGACAGCTACTGCCTGAAGGTGTGCCTGCGCAGGAGCGGGACGGAGGATCCGGACTTCGCGATAAGGATGGACAGGGAAGAACTTGTAATGGAAATCGAGAAATGGGACGAGAAAGAAAATTATGTCGTGGCTTTTTAGCTGTTGTCATAACTACTGTTTTGTGTTTATTGTTCGTCAGCGGGTGCACGGAGCACCACGGGATTGGTTCCCTCCGTGCGCCGACTGACATACTGCTCTGCGCCGGAGAAATGACCACGCGGGCGGCCGAGCCGGACTGCGACAGAATCCGTGACGCCAACATATTCGTGTTCTCGTCGGACGGCTTCCTTGAAAGGTCGGAATACATACACGGAGCCGCCTGCTCTCTGCCGCTGGTCTATGGCAGGGACTACGACATCTATGCCTGCGTCAATTTCGGTTACAAGCTGAACATCAGGACTCTGGACGAGATAAACGCCCTCGTCTTTCACATAGCCTATCCTGATGACTATTCGACAGGAATGCCGATGTGCGGAGCCGTCTTCGGAATCCGGGCCGGAAATTCGATAAGGCTGCCGATTATCAGAATGATGGCAGAGCTGCGGATTGGCATAGACCGCAGCCGCCTTAAGGAAAACGTGAAGATGGATGTACGGAGCCTGCGCATAGGAAACTGCCCGAGACGGTGCAGGGTGTTCTCAGAGTCAGGGGCGGAGAGTTCAGACGACAGTTTCTCCGTCGGGTTCAGCCGCAACAGCAGCGAATGTGAAGTTCTCAACAAGACAGTCGAAGGCGGGAAGAGCGCGGAGCTGAGCCTGTATATGCTGGAGAACATTCAGGGAGACTTTCCCCGGGAGGTGGAGACCGACTCAGACAAGGTGCTGGAGAAATCCGAGCATCTTGCCGATGTCTGCTCCTACATTGAGATGGAGCTTGGCTACCATTCTCCGGAGCACTACAGCAACGGCGGGTTTCTAAAATACAGGTTCTATCTCGGGGAGTCGCGCTCCGACCTGAATGTCCGCAGGAACTGCCTCTATCACATCACCGTGACTCCCGACGGAGACGGACTGAACGAAGACAGCTGGAGGATTGACAGGACTTTCCTCTCGGACATCGTCAGCTTCAGCATGAAGCCGGACGGGCTTATCGAGCCCCAAATCGGGGACGAGATTCATGTACGCTGTTCATACTCCCCCGCAGGAGCGCCGTTCAGGATAGGACTTGACGAGCTTGAGGAAGGCCGCACGCGGGGAGTGTTCAACTACACCATCGACGAGGACTGGCACGGGGTGCGACTCAGCATAGTCGGCCCAGGCGACGCGAAGGTCTATATGGAAGCAGGAGCGCCTGTAAGTCAAGCAGGGCTCCTGAACATACACGTAAAGAAAAAATGATGCAATATGGTCAAGTCAGTTTTCAAGTCAATGCTGCCCGCTTTCACGGCAGCCGCCGTCCTGCTTTTGAGCGGATGCGCGGAAAAGCTAATGTCAGACGGAAGGAAGAAGGGAGAAAGAGCCGAAGTCACGCTCAGGTTCATCCGCGAAGAGACCTGCACTCCCGCCTTGACGAAGTCCTCGCTGTTCGAGGGAGAGACGGTCTCGGACATAAACCTCTACATCTGGAGGGACGGGGTCTGCGTCCTTCATGAGTTTATGAAAATGGATTCGGATGTTTACAGGATTCCACTCGTCACGGAAACAAGCTATTCGTTCTATGTCCTCGCCAACTGCGGCAAGGCCGTCGAGCCTGACGGGAACAGATGGATGAAGGACGAGGGCAGCATGGAAAGTCTTGCAATTATATTTCCCGACATTTCCGAGGGGACAAAACCGCTTCCGATGGGCGCCGTCCTGAAGAACCGCTTCATCGGATGTTCCGAACTCAGGCTCAACATTGAACTTGTAAGACTTGTCAGCAGAATCGTTTTCAGCTATGTGCCGGACGACAGCCTCGGAGCATCAGGAATCGGCATTACGGGCGTGAGGCTCTGTGATGCGGCACAGCGCATGACACCATTTTCGGAGGAATCTATGGCAGCGGACGAGGATGTTGCCGACGGTGACTTCGCCTCGGAGGAAGACCTCATAAAAATCAACGGAGGCGGAAGCATCGAGTTCTATGCCTTCGAAAACTGCTGGGGCGACCTCCTGCCCGGGAACATCGACCAGAAAAGAAAGGTTCCCGATGAAATGGGATATATCACGGGACCTACCTACATTGAGGTGAGCTGTTCTTTTGAAGGAAGCGGACTACTGACAGGTGATGTCACGTACAGAATTTATCTCGGTTCAGACGCGGTCAGCAACTTTGATCTTGTCAGAAATTCCTCTTACAGGATTCAGCTTTTTGGCTCACGCGACGGGCTGGACGAGGTCAGCTGGCGGATTGACAAGAATGTCTCGTTCAACGACTACCTCGTTCATTGGACACTTGCACAGGGGGCGCACACTTCAGACAACCTCTACATCGGGGAGATGTTCCTCGGAAGACTCTCATCAATTGACCAGTCCGTAATTTCTTATTTCGGGAACGGTCTTGAAGACATTGTCGAAAACTGCACGATACGCTGCATCGGGAACTCAGCCGACAATCCCGAGAATGACCCGATAGCCTTTTCTCCGTTTGAAATCAACAGCAACGGTGAAATCATTTTTGAGGGAACCTGCCGCCGTGAATACTCCGGAGGCGAACTGTGGCTCTGCGATGCAGACGGCCGCAAAGTTTCAAAAATAACATCAGGACTTAATGTCAAGGTGCCGGAGATTGTCTTTTCATCCGAAGAGTGGGCCGTCATGCCGGATTCAGAGGAAAGGATTCCAACAGCAACAATCAACGGGAACATAGCCTACATATACGCATACTTTTGTGACAGCGACGGACGGAATCTGTTGGCGGATGACGGCAAGGGGTACGGATTTGCGTCGGATGTATTCAATCTGACAGTAATTGACGACAGCGCGGGGTGGAGCAGCGCGAAACAGGCCGGATGCATACGCACATACCTTGCGGATAAATACAGCGGAAACACAGGCAAACTCAACGGACAGCCGTTCTGCTCCGTCAATCTCAAGATGAGCAACACCGGAAAGAACGCCTCTGCAAACTCCACGCTGTGGACAATGGTCGGCACATCCGGCTGTCTGAACATCGGCATCGCAGACAACGTCCACTCCATGATGAAACAAAAGTTGTTCAATGTCGGCTATTTCCCCTTTTACGTCACTTTCTACGACAAGGCATATGGAGGAAAAACGGTCGCGGAGAAATACGGCATCAGTTCAAGTTTCTTCTTAACCGTATCCAACCGGTCAAATATGTCATTCTATTTCAAATATCTGGCACTGACACAGAGAGGTTCAGCCGGCAAGGCCCTTTTCGGAACGACAACGCCTCCAGACACTGGCATATACTTCTATGATTGCCCGACAAGCATAAGCCTGCCGCAAAACCTGTCCATGCTCATGGCGGAAGCCGGCATAACCACCGTAACATCAGGAAGCTTCACTTCCTGCAATACGACACTTGCAGACGACGGGACAATGATAATCGGACTGGACAAAAATTTCTACGACTTGCTATATGCCACATGGACGGCCGAGGGGCAGTTTGCATACGACCAATACGGTTATTTTGATTCTGCGCTGAACCAGAAAACCGACGGTTTTTACAACAAGAACGGAATAACCGTAATGGTTGACTTCTCATCCGGCAACGGAGGATATCTGTCATACACATTCAATGAGGAGCTTGAAGACTCCGGTGCGGAGAGCGACTATGTCTATTCCAACGACTTCGACTTCAAAGGCTGTTCGTACTACTCCGCGAATATGTATAAAGG
>CAVBPI010000225.1:0-4711 GCA_963596955.1 bacterium
GGACAGAGAACCACGCCTTCAGTCGTTGCATTCACCGATAACGGTGAGAGGAAGATTGGTAACCCTGCAAAGCGTCAGGCCATTACCAACCCTCACAAGACAATATACTCTATCAAGAGGTTCATGGGAGAGACCTACGATCAGGTCACCAAGGAGATTGAGCGTGTGCCTTACAAGGTCGTAAGGGGCGAGAACAACACTCCGCGTGTCGATATCGACGGCCGTCTCTACACTCCGCAGGAGATTTCAGCGATGATTCTTCAGAAGATGAAGAAAATCGCGGAGGACTATCTTCGTCAGGATGTCACGGAGGCTGTCATCACTGTTCCGGCATACTTCTCAGACTCTCAGCGTCAGGCGACCAAGGAAGCCGGCAAGATTGCAGGCCTTGATGTAAAGCGTATCGTGAACGAGCCGACTGCAGCAGCGCTTGCGTTCGGTCTTGACAAGATGCACAAGGATATGAAAATTGCCGTATTCGACCTCGGTGGCGGTACATTCGATATTTCAATCCTCGACCTCGGCGGCGGTATGTTCGAGGTTAAGTCAACCAATGGTGACACGCACCTCGGCGGTGATGACTTCGACCAGGTAATCATCGACTGGCTGGCGCAGGAGTTCGCGGCAGAGAACGGCGGGATTGACCTCAAGGCAGACCCGATGGCTCTTCAGAGACTTAAGGAAGCTGCGGAGAAGGCGAAGATTGAGCTTTCAAGCCAGACATCGACCGAAATCAACCTTCCTTACATCATGCCTGTAGGCGGTATTCCTAAGCACTTGGTTAAGACTCTTACCGTGCAAAGTTCGAGCAGCTTGCCGACAATTTGTTTGAAAGAACTCTCGAGCCGTGCCGCAAGGCTCTTGCAGATGCTGGCCTTCAGCCGTCAGACATTGACGAGGTACTTCTCGTCGGCGGTTCAACACGTATCCCTGCAGTTCAGGAAATCGTGAAGAAGTTCTTCGGCAAGGAGCCTAACAAGAGCGTGAACCCGGATGAGGTAGTCGCTATCGGTGCAGCCATTCAGGGCGGTATCCTTTCAGGCGAAGCTTCATTGAAGGACGTTGTCCTCCTCGACGTGACCCCGCTTTCACTCGGTATCGAGACCATGGGCGGCGTGATGACAAAGCTCATCGACGCGAACACTACCATCCCGGCCCGCAAGTCACAGATATTCTCAACGGCGGCGGACAATCAGCCGGCAGTCGATATCCATGTGCTTCAGGGCGAGCGTCCTCTCGCAAAGGACAACAAGCTCATCGGCAACTTCGTCCTTGACGGCATTACGCCGGCTCCGAGGGGCGTGCCTCAGATTGAGGTTACCTTCGACATCGACGCCAACGGCATCCTGAACGTCAGCGCAAAGGACAATGCCACAGGCAAGGAGCAGAAGATCAGAATCGAGGCTTCATCAGGTCTGTCAGACGAGGAAGTCAAGAGGATGCGTGACGAGGCGAAGGCCAACGAGGAGGCCGACAAGGCTGAGAAGGAAAGGATTGACAAGATCAACAATGCCGACGCGATGTGCTTCCAGACCGAGAAGAACCTCAAGGAACTCGGCGACAATATTCCGGCAAACCACAAGTCCGCAATCGAGAGCGCTCTGAATTCCCTCAAGGAAGCTGTCAAGGCACAGAATATCGCCGACATCGACAGGTACAACTCAGAGCTTGAGCAGGCTTGGCACGCGGCATCCGAGGAGATGGCCAAGGGTGCACAGCAGCAGGGACCTCAGGCCGGTCCTCAGGGACCGGACAACAACCCTGATGCTCCGGAAGAGCAGTAAAAGCAAATTCTACTTTTAAGTAAAAAAGGTTCAGAATCTTAAAATGGTTCAGAACCTTTTTGGGGTTTGCTTATAGTTAAAGCTTAGGGATAGGGGATGAAGAAAAAGATGGAGTGCAAGGCGCACAAAGCCCTCGGAACCGGAGCAACCTTGTCGGTTGTGAGGATTCCGAGGGCTTTTGCAACGAAGCAATCCGCTTTTTATTCGCCCCGTAATTTAATCTTGCACTTTCTCAAGGGCTTCGCGAATCTTGGCTTCGATTTCGTCGCACAGCTCGACATTGTCGGTAAGCAGCTGCTTCACGGCCTCGCGTCCCTGGGCGAGCTTCTGGTCTCCGTAGCTGAACCATGAGCCGCTCTTCTTGATGATGTCGTACTCGACACCGAGGTCGATGACTTCACCTACGTGCGATATGCCCTCGCCGAACACGATGTCGAACTCGGCCTTCTTGAAAGGCGGGGCCATCTTGTTCTTTACAATCTTGACCTTGGTCCTGTTTCCGAGAGCCTCGTCGCCGTCCTTAATCTGGGTGGTCCTGCGGACATCGACGCGGACGGATGCGTAGAACTTGAGGGCGTTGCCTCCGGTGGTGGTCTCCGGGTTGCCGAACATCACTCCGATTTTGTCACGCAGCTGGTTGATGAATATGCAGCAGGTGTTGGTCTTGCTTATGTTGGCAGTGAGTTTCCTGAGCGCCTGGCTCATCAGGCGGGCCTGAAGACCCATCTTCGCGTCGCCCATCTCGCCTTCAATCTCGGCCTTCGGGGTAAGTGCCGCCACGGAGTCTATGACGATGATATCAATCGCGCCGGAGCGGATGAGGTTGTCGGCAATCTCAAGCGCCTGCTCGCCGTTGTCCGGCTGCGAGATGAGCAGGGTGTCGAGATCGACCCCGAGATTCTTCGCGTAGCTGCGGTCAAATGCGTGCTCCGCGTCGATGATTGCTGCTATTCCGCCCTGTTTCTGCGCCTGGGCAATCGCATGGATTGCGAGGGTCGTCTTACCGCTGGACTCAGGTCCGTAAATCTCGATGACCCTTCCGCGCGGGTAGCCGCCGATTCCCAGCGCATGATCAAGCGCGATGGAACCGCTCGGAATCACGGACACCTCGAACTTAGGCTGGTCGCCGAGCTTCATGATGGTTCCCTTCCCGTAGTCCTTCTCGATTTTGTCTATGGTTGCCTGCAAAGCCTTGAGCTTCGCGGCGTTCGCAGAGGCATTTTCCTGTGCTTCAACTTCTTTTGCCATATCTGATTGTATTAGTTTGAATTATTTATCTGTTTCGTGTGGCATCCATTCATTTTGGACATTGACATTTGCCACATCTGTTATGTCTGCAAAGTTATTAAATAGTTCTCAAATTTGACGGCACATAAGACAGAAACTTTCGCTACCGTCTCAAACTTGCGTAAGCTTTTTACGCAGGTCCTTCGATTATGCACCGCTCCAGCTTCCCTGCTTCCTCTTCCGTGAGAACCCTGTTTCTTTTCAGCGCGTCGATGCTCCACTGCGATTTCGGCTGCGAGTTCCGGTACAGCACAATTCCATGGGCTGCCCGGCCGATGTACGGATGTTGCTTCAGCTTATCTTCCGGCAGCGTCCAGAGAGGGTAGGGGACAGCAGTCTGCGGAGAGACGAATATCAGGTCGCTCAGCCTGTCGAACTTCTCTCTGTCAAAGTTGCGTATTTCCATCAGCTGTTCCGGATACGAATACCCTCCGAGCCGTTCCCGATACGTCACCATCTGCCGTGCGAACCATCCCCCGATGCCAGGCAGAGCATCGAACGCCGCCGAGTCCGCCAGGTTGATGTCGAGTTTCGGAATGTCTATGTAGGGTTCCAGCCGTCTGAAAACCGAGTCCGAAACCACAAACGACTTGGCGAAGTCTGGCTTTCTACGAAACCGCCCGCCCTTATTCCTATAGTTGTCTATCGACTGCGCTTGTTTGAGCGAGAATCCGAGCCTCTGCAAGTCCTCCACGCTCACCGTGTTCGGGTTGAACCTGAACGACTCGACTGTCCGCCTCGGCACATTTTCCCGCACTTTCGTCCCGACATCGCTTTTTGCTCCGCTCCTCCGCCCGACGACCTGCACCTTTTTGCCCGAAGCATTATTATCCCCGACAGCCACAAACACCGTGTCCGGGCAGTCCCTGTCCGCCGCAATCTTCGCCACCGCCGCACTATGCACGAACACCGCCACCTGATACCCCACAATCAGGAACACCAGCGCAATAGACCCGATTACAAATGATGATTTCAGCACATCCTTTTTCATATAAAAATACGAGTTTGTGTGGCGAAGTTGCGCACAAACCCGCATTCCGTCAATAGGTAATCGAAGATTTATCGTTTTTTATATGAAAGTTTTTCTCTTTTTATATGTTTTTTCGATTTTTATATACTGTTTTTGATGTTGGCTGTCAGGCTATGTAGCAGACGCTATCTTCTGTCTCGGTTCTTTCGCATAGCCTGAATGAATGGAACAGGAAGGATTATATGTTCTCTCATTTAATGAGCGATTTCCTTCATCAGGCCTGGTGCCGCTGCGCCTTCTCCGGGAGCGGGGCCTGGGTGGTGCTGTCGGAGATTGAGCAGAGCATAAAACGCAAGATAGAAGCGGTTGGGAAACCGCTTAGGGATTGGGATGTGAGCATCAACTATGGAATCAAAACAGGCTTCAACGATGCGTTCATAGTTACAACTCAGAAGCGCGATGAGATTCTCGCCTCATGCAGGACCGAAGAGGAACGCGAAAAAACCGTGGAGATTTTGAGACCGATTTTGAGGGGCCGGGATATTAAGAGATACAGTTATGACTGGGCAGATTTGTGGTTAATCTGGATTCCATGGCATTTCCCGCTCCATCTTGACACAACCATACAGGGCGCGTCTGAAATTGCAGAAAATGAGTTCAAAGAACAATA
>CAVBPI010000226.1:0-4696 GCA_963596955.1 bacterium
CTCTAAAAGTTCGCTATATTTGCGGAATCTAAAGTCTAAATGAGATGAGAAGATTCCGCATATTTTTTGTGTCGTTCGCAGCGGCGGCTCTGACCCTCGTTTCCTGTGCTGGGGGGGGGGGAAGTCGCTAAATGACAATTATATGTGGTTCGACTGCGAAGCGAACTACGCCACACTCTCCCATCCCGATTCAATCCGCTTCTATCTTGAAAAATGTCAGGCGCTCGGCTTCGACAATGTCGTCGTCGATGTCAAGTCGATAATGGGCGAGGTCCTCTATGACAGCGACATAGCCCCTTACATGGGCGACTGGGAAGGCGTCACGAGGCAGAGGGACTACGACATGATGGGGCATTTCATCCGTTTCGGACACGAGCTCGGAATGCGGGTGTTCGCCTCCCTCAACATCTTTGCCGGAGGTCACAACTACTTCGACCGCGGCATCATCTACGGCGACAAGGCTGCCTGGCAGTCAATCTGTTACGACCATGGCAAGCTTGTTCCTATCTCAAGCATAAAGACTAACTACAACGGGATGCTGAATCCGGCCAATCCGGAGGTTCAGCAGTATCAGCTCGACATTCTCAAGGAATTTATAACCAAATATCCCGAAACCGACGGACTCATCTTCGACCGCGTGCGCTACGATGGCATCACGGCCGACTTCAGCGACCTTTCACGCGCCCGGTTCGAGGAATATGCCGGAATCCGCGTTCAGAACTGGCCGGAGGACGTGCTCAGCTGGTACGACACCGACGGAAATCTCCGGGAAGGCTGGACTCTCGGCATCCACGGCAAGAAATGGGTCGAGTGGCGCGCCGGGGTCATCCACGATTTCGTGGCGAAGGCCCACACCATGCTGAAGGAACTCAAGCCGGACCTCGTCATCGGGGACTACACCGGCGCGTGGTATCCGACCTACTGGCAGCTCGGAGTGAACTGGGCAAGCCGTGAATATGACCCGTGCAAGGTTCCGCAGTACCGCGAATGGGCGACCGAGAAATACCATGAGACCGGCTATGCCGAACTCCTCGACGTCTATATGACCGGACTCTACTACTCGCTCATCACCAAGGACGACGTTGACCGGGCCACAGGAGTGGTCGGACAGCGCTCCGAGGCGGGAATGGACAACAGCCTGACCTATTGCTACAGCGTCGAGGGCGGCGCCGAACTCGCGAAGGAGGTCACGATGGGCGTCGTTCCTGTCGTGGGCTCAATCTATGTCGAGCAGTATCTCGGAGACTTCGGCAAGTTCCGTCCCGCCGTGGAACAGGCTCTCAGGAGCACCGGCGGCGTGATGATTTTCGACATCGTGCATCTGAACAAGCACCGTCTCTGGGACGAGCTTGAGGCTGCCATGAAGGCTTCGGAACACCGCCGGTAGCAGGGGCTCCGTCCCGACGGAAATGACTCTACTATTCTACATGATTACAAAACAATAACACAGTTCAAATGAAATCGCGTATAACAAATCTGATCTCGAACCTCCGGTTCAGGACCATGCTCGTGACGGCCGTGCTCCTCTTTGCGGGAGTCATGTCCGCTCATGCGCAGTCGCCCGTCAGGGGGCGCGTCACCGACGTGAACGGACAGCCCGTCGCGGGAGTGACCGTGATGGTCGCAGGCACGACCAACGGAACGATGACCGACATGGACGGCCGGTGGTCGCTCACTGCCGGGGCCGGCGACACCATCGAGTTCTCATGCCTCGGAATGGCCACGCAGACGCGCAGGTGCAGCGGCAAGGCCGAGACCATCAACATCACGATGGAGGAAGACAGCCAATTCATCGAGGAGACCATCGTCGTGGGCTACGGCACCCAGAAAAAGTCATCCATGACCTCCGCCGTCTCCGCAATGAAGGGCGAGGAACTCCTCAAGGCTCCCGCCACCAATGTCTCCCAGGTCCTTGCCGGCAAGCTTCCCGGCATCTCCTCCGTGCAGGAGTCCGGCCAGCCGGGAGCCGATCAGGCTAGCCTCCGCATACGCGGCTCGATTTACGGAGTCGCATACGTCGTTGACGGCTTCCCCGTCTCTGACATAAACGACATAGACCCTGCCGACATCGAGAGCGTATCCGTGCTCAAGGACGGAGCTGCCGCCGCTGTCTATGGACTCAGCGGAGCCGGCGGCGTAATCATCGTGACGACCAAGCGCGGACAGCAGGGCCAGACCAAGATTACCTACAACGCTTCCCTCGGCGCGTCAATGAACGCGAACTTCCCTAAGTTCATGAACGGCCCGCAGTTCGCCTACTACTACAATGTGGCGGAGATGATGGACCAGATGGCAAGGGGACAGATAAGCTCGGATACGGAATACAAGCCGTACTTCACGAAGCATCAGGTGGAGCTTATGCTCAACGGTGACCCTACCGACGGATGGGACAATGTGAACTACATCGACGAAGTTTTCGGCACGGGATTTAACCAGAAGCACAATGTCACCGTGCAGGGCGGCAACGAAAAGACCCGTTATTTCGCTTCGTTCGGCTATCTCGGCCAGAAGGGAAACATCGACAACTTCGGCTACAAGCGTTACAATGTACGCGCTAACCTTGAGTCGAGGATTGCAAAGAACTTCAACTTCACTCTCGGAGTTTCAGGCGTGCTCGGCAGGAAGTCGGCTCCATATTATATGGCAGGCTCAGGCGACAGCTCGGTCTATGGCGGCAGCGAGGCGACTAACTGGCTTTCAATCGCCAACCAGACCATTCAGATGCACCCGTATCTCCCTAAGACATACAACGGGCTCTACACGGCTTCAACAAAGAAGAACACCGGCCTTCCTCAGTCTCCTCTTGCAGCCATCTATGAGTCCGGCTACAGGAAGAACAACACTGCCGATGTCTCTGTAAACACCTCTCTCTCATACGACGTGCCTTTCCTTGAGGGGCTTCAGCTCAAGGTTTCCGGTTCGTACATGGGCTATACGGAGAGCGCAAAGACTCTCTATACTCCGTACTATCTCATGTCCGCCGCATTCGATACCTCCGTAAATGATTGGGCGTGGAAGCAGGTTACCTCGCCTAACGGCGACGGTTCCGGCAACACCGTTCAGGAGAGCGCCAACTGGTCGCGTCATCTTATCGGTCAGGCAAGCGTCGGCTATGTGCATTCTTTCGGAAAGCACAACCTTGACATCCTTGCCCTTGCCGAGGTCAGGGACTGGAAGACCAACGGTCTCGGTGCCATGTCCAAGAACATTCCTTTCGCTTCACTTCCGGAGCTCAGCTACGGAACTCAGGTGGAAGGCTCCGTCTATGGCAACAGCAACGCGACGCGCTCGGCCGGCTATGTCGCCAGGGTTCGCTACAACTATGACGAAAAATACCTTGCCGAATTTTCCGGACGTTATGACGGTTCCTACAAGTTCGCCGGAATGGCAAAGACCCGCTGGGGATTCTTCCCTTCGGCGTCATTGGGCTGGAACATGGCCAAGGAACGCTGGCTGGAGGATGCCTCATGTCTTGACGAACTCAAGCTCCGTGCATCAGCGGGACTTCTCGGAAATGACTCCGTCTCCCCGTATGCCTTTCTCAGCACATATGCACAGGGCGGCAAGGTCGTTCTCGGCGGTTCCATAAATCCTTCCTATTATACGAATGTCATCTCCAATCCGAGTCTCTCATGGGAGAAGACCCTTTCCTACAATGCCGGTGTTGACCTCAGTATGTGGAACGAAAAACTCGGTGCGGAAGTCGATGTGTTCTATAATTATACCTACGACATCCTGACGGCGCAGGGCTCTAACTTCCCGCCTTCAATGGGAGGGTACTACCCGACTTATGTAAACGGGAATGCCGTCGATACGGGCGGTATTGACATAATGCTTTCGCACAAGAACACCGTCATGCTTGCCGGACAGCCGTTTACATACGGAATTTCCGGGAATGTGACATACGCGAAGTCCCGTTGGATTATATATCCGGATCAGCCTAACATCCCGGAGTATCAGAAGGTTACCGGCACTGAGGTCGGTGCAATCATGACATGGGTGGCTGACGGGCTCTACAAGTCCGAGGAGGAAATAGACAATTCCGCGTGGTACGGAACCCGTCCGTGCATAGGAGACATAAAGTATGTCGATATCAACGGTGACGGCAAGATTGACGCTGACGACCGCTGCCGCGTGGGACGCAACAACCGTCCGAAGCTTACATACGGCCTGAATCTTAATTTCTCGTGGTATGGATTCGACCTCTCCGCTCAGTTCACAGGCGGCGCCCTCTTCGATGTTTCTCTCACGGGTACATATTTCAACGGATATGACGACAACACCGTATGGACTCAGACATTCAAGGAGAACGCGAACTCTCCGCTGTTCCTTGTCGAGAATGCCTACAGCATCTATAACCCTGACGGCACATTCCCTCGTCTGACTCTCGGAAACACGGGGCACGGCGGCGACAACGGGCTCGGCTCGACATTCTGGCTCCGCGACGGCAAATATGTCCGTCTCAAGACTGCGCAGCTGGGCTACACATTCCCGCGCAAATGGATGGAAAGGCTGAAGATTGACACGCTCCGTCTCTTCGTTGAGGGACAGAACCTCTTCACCATAGACGGACTTCCTAAGGGCATCGACCCTGAGTCTCCGGGAACCAACAACGGCTACTATCCTCAGCAGCGGCTTCTGATGGGCGGTCTGACATTAACATTCTAAAAAGGGGCAATGATTATGAAGAATATAT
>CAVBPI010000227.1:0-4685 GCA_963596955.1 bacterium
TCCCAAGAGCCTTCTTGAAAGAATAGGTGTCACAAAGGAAGTTGTGTTCTCAGGCAACGACTACAAGATTGAAATCTGGGCCAAGGAGAAATTCGCGGCATCGGAGATTTCGGACGAGGAGTATCTTTCTATAGCCGAGGCACTGTCCGACTTAGGATAGGAGGCCGGGGAAATGTCCGAATATCATAACCCTGTGATGCTCAGGGAATGCATCGAAGCATTAGTTACCGACAAGTCCGGAGTTTATGCCGACGCCACATTCGGGGGCGGCGGACACTCGCGCGGCATTCTGGCAGCGCTAGGTCCCGAGGGAAGGCTCATCGCCTTTGACCGCGACGCCGACGCTCTCGCCAACGCGCCCGAGGACAGCAGGTTCACACTCATCAGAAACAATTTCAGATTCATCCGCAATTTTGTCCTCTTCGAGGGCTATAGGGATGGAATCGACGGCATAATGGCAGACCTCGGGGTCTCCTCACATCAGTTTGACACAGCGGAGCGCGGTTTTTCCTTTCGCTACGACGCGCCCCTGGACATGAGGATGAACACCGAGGCTGCCGTGACCGCCGCCGACCTCGTGAACTCGCGCGAAGAGGCTGAAATAGAGAAGATTCTCCGGGTCTATGGAGAGGTGGGACAGAGCAGGAAGATGGCTTCACTGATTTGCCGCGCGAGAAAAAATGCGGCGATTGAGACCACGGCGCAGCTGAACGAGGCCATCGCCCCATGCCTGCCGAAATTCGCCGAGCATAAGGAACTCGCCCGGGTCTATCAGGCCCTGCGCATTGAGGTGAATCAGGAGATGAAGTCGCTGGAGAAATTCCTCTCCGGGGCGGCGGGGTCGCTCAGGAAGGGAGGCCGGCTGGTCGTGATTACCTACCACTCGCTTGAGGACCGCATGGTGAAGAACTTCATCAAGGCCGGGAACATCGAGGGGGAGCTGCACAGGGATGTCTATGGACGCGCGAAGGTTCCGCTCACGGCAGTGAACAGGAAACCGATACTTCCGCAGGAGGAGGAGATTGCGGGAAACACACGGGCCCGGAGCGCAAAGCTGCGCGTGGCGGAAAAAGTCTGAGGGAGGAGAAGGGATGAAAAGGATTTTTGACGGAATAATGAGCTTCTTTCTCACGATTGCACGCGGAAACATTCTGACGAAGATGGGGGTGCACAAGTGCATTCCTCACATCATCTTCGCCTTCGGGGTCTGTATGCTCAGCATCATTCTAAGCTACTATGCGGACAGGACGGCAAAGACCAGGGAGGCGACGAGGAAGGAACTTGAGGACGCGAGGATAATGTATTCGACAAAATATATGGAGATGGTGTCGCTCCACCGTTACACGACAGTGGAGGATATGCTTGAGGAAAAGGGTTCGCAGCTGAGGCCGCTCCGCAATCCGGTGATAGAACTTAAACAGAAATAACGCCGCGGCAAGGATATGGGAAAGGAAAAGGGACATAACAAATACACATCGACGGACATTCTGATGCTCCTCGTCACTGCCCTTTTTGCCGGGGTGGCGTTCCTCGCCATAGGACGCATAATCTGGTACGAGACAGTCTGGCAGCCGGATCCGAGGTGCGTGAAGATGAAGGATTTTAAGACCCAGTCCAAGGAAAGAATCATCCAGCAGCAGCGCGGGAACATACTCGACTGCAACGGGAGGCTTCTCGCCATCACCATCCCCACATACACCGTGGAACTCGACTGCGCGGTGCACAAGGAATACTACAAGACGCTCAAGGGCGAGTCAAAGAAGCACAAGGGAATGACCAACGCGGAGGCGGCGGAGCGCGAATGGAGGGAGAAGGCCCGCGGACTGGCCAAGGGGCTGCCGGAAGTGCTCGGGAACGGGAAGAGCGCGGAATGGTACGAGCGGGAGTTTTTCAGCCGCCGCGACGGGAGCTGCGGCAAAGGCGTGAGCAAGACCATGAAGATTGCCGACAACATCGACTTCACCACGCTCAGCGAGCTCCGGAAACTGCCGCTTGCAAATATGGGACAGAATGCCGGAGGCGTGAAGGTGAAAACAAACTACGGGCGCGAATACCCTTACGGAAAACTGGCGCGCAGGGTCATCGGCTATGTCCGGAACAACGACGAGGGCAGCAGCGCGAAGGGCATCGAGGGCAGCTTCAACTATGAGCTGCACGGAGAGCCGGGAGTCGAGTGGACAAAGCTGACCGACGGCAGGAACCGGGTTATGGAGACCGACAGCGTAGCGGTTCCGGTGAAGGATGGAAGCGACGTGAGGCTGACGCTCGACATTAACATTCAGGACATTGCAGACCGTGCAGTCAGAAAGCACATCGAGGACGACGACAACATAACGGACGCCTGCATGATTATCATGGAGGTCAAGACCGGGGCAATCAAGGCAATGGTCAATCTTCACAAGGGCAAGAACGGAAAGTTCGACGAGACGCTCAACATCGCGCTGACCCAAGCCACTTTCCCCGGTTCGGTGTTCAAGACAGTAGGGCTCATGACAGAGCTTGAGGACAAGAAGGTGACGCTCGGAACGAGGCTCAGCATCGCCAAGCTTCAGAATCTCCCCAAACCGTTCAACAAAACCGACCCATATCTCGTGAAATATAAGAGAGAGACTGGAAACAGCACGATTTCGGTTCTTGAGGGGCTTGAGATTTCATCGAACAATGTCTTCATATCTCTCGCGCTCGACAACTATCAGTCCTGTCCGAAGGAATTCATCAGCCGCTACTACAACTACGGATTCGGCACGGACTGGAAGTTTGACATAACGGGAATGGCGCGGACGGTGCTTCCCGACCCGGACAGCAAGAGCTGGACCTACTCCGACCTCGGGGCAATCTCCTACGGCTATTCAGTGCAGGTCACGCCGCTGCACACGCTGGCATTTTATAACGCGATTGCCAACGGCGGCAAGCTCATGAAGCCGTACATCGTGGATGCCGTGCTCGACAACGACGGCAAGATACGCAAGGCGGAACCGGTGTCGATGAACGAGTCGATATGCAGCAAGGCCACGGCCGACACGCTGAAAAGGGCGCTCAGGAGCGTGGTTACAAACGGAACCGGATCGGCGCTGAAGAGGGCGAAGTGCAGTGTGGCCGGCAAGACTGGAACCGCAAGAATGATTCTGCCGAAGGAAATCAGCCAGCCGGGCGACCAGTTCATCAGCAGGGACGGCTACAGGCGCTATCAGGGTTCGTTCGCGGGCTTCTTCCCGGCCGAGAACCCGGCCTATTCGGCGATTGTGGTCGTGTATTCCGGGATGACAAAAACAGCATACTACGGAGGCGCGAAACCCGCAAAGGCTCTGAACGAGGTGATAGACGAGCTTTATGCGATGGATCCGAGATGGAGGCAGACCGTGAGCGCGAGCGAACCTATGCCCGAGGCTCCGGGAAAGGTGCTTGTGGCCGAGAGGCAGGCTCCGGAAATCGCTCCGAACGTCATCGGAATGGGACTGAACGAGGCGCTTTACATGATTGAGAACAGCGGCTACCGGTGCAAGTTCAGCGGAACGGGGCACGTGGCAAGCCAGACTCCGGCTGCGGGAAAGACGCTGAAGAAAGACGAGACGATTACGATTGTGCTGAAATGACGGGAAGTGGAAAATTTTGCTGAAAGGGATATGAAAAAGTTAAGGGATATATTGACGGACGAATGCGGTGTCGTGGAAATCGGCTTCACCGGGGCGGGACTCGGAACCGTAAGCCGCGATGATGCGCTTGAGACTGAGGTGACGGGGATTTGCAGCGACTCGCGCAAGACCACGCCGGGATGCGTGTTCATAGCGGTGCGCGGAGCCGCCTGCGACGGGCATGACTTCATCGGGAAGGCCGCGAAGGCCGGAGCGAAAGTCATCGTGTTCGACGACAGGGACGCTGCCGAAAAGTCGCTTGAGGAAGCCGGCTTCACCCGCGGAACCGCCGGAGAAAGCCATGCCGAGGAGAACACCGCCGGGGAAAGCCACACCGAGAAGAACGACAACGAAGGGAATGCCGCCGGGGACATCGTCCTCGTGCAGGTCAAGTCCGCAAGGCACGCCCTCGGGTTCATCGCCTCGTCGTGGTTCGACAACCCGTCGCGCCGCCTAAGGCTCGTGGGAATCACCGGGACCAACGGCAAGACCACCACGGTGACGCTGCTCTACCGTCTGTTCACCGCCCTCGGCTACAGCTGCGGACTGCTCTCGACCATAGCCAACTATGTCGCCGGGAAGCGCAGTGAGACCGCCAACACGACCGCCGACCCGATTACAATCAACTCCCTGCTCAGCGAGATGTGCGAATGCGGCTGCGAGTTCTGCTTCATGGAGGTCAGCTCCATAGGGCTTGAACAGGAAAGGGTTGCCGGGCTGAACTTCTGCGCGGGAATATTCTCCAACCTCACGCACGACCACCTCGACTACCACAAGACCTTCGCGGAATACCTCCGCTGCAAGAAGCTTTTCTTCGACGGCCTTTCAAAGGGCGCATACGCGATTATCAACATCGACGACAGGAACGCCGAGGTGATGGTCCAGAACTGCCGGGCACAGATTGTCCGCTACTCCTGCCGCTCCCTCGCCGACCACACCTGCCGGATTCTTGAGGAGAGCTTCGACGGGATGCTGCTCAAGATTGACGGAACCGAATGCTGGACTCCGCTCATCGGGCAGCACAACGCCTACAACCTACTTGCGATTTACACA
>CAVBPI010000228.1:0-1800 GCA_963596955.1 bacterium
TAGAGCTCGGCAGCGACATGAAGACGGTGACATTCTTCGACTACGAGTGTGAGGAATCTGTGGCAACGGCCTATTATGCCAAGTTCGAGCCTGCGGGCTTTACCAAGAGTGAAAGCTCGTACAGCTATCGTAAGACTACGGACACCGCGACATATATTTTCACAGGCAGTTACTCCGGCGGCAGCTTCGCCCTGAGTTTCAACGTAGAGGAATCCAAGAAGTAGGCGGACCATGTGCACAAGATTTCTTTCCGGCTGTATTTCCATGGCGATGCTGCTTCTTGCGGGCGTGTCCGCAGGCGCTCAGACAGTCGTTGACAAGAAAACCGAAGAGCTGAAGGACGAGGACGTCAGGGCGAGAATCTGGCTCAACAAGGGCGCGGACAGGGTGCTTGACGGGTATCTTCGCTCCGCGCTCGTAAATCGTCCGGATCATGTCGAGTTCAGCCTCACTCCGGACGGCGAGAGGACAAGGTACGTCAACGAGGACGTCGATTCCCTGCTTCTGGAAGGAACCGACAAGTATGTGAAGAGGCTGGTCAAGGTCGCCGGGCCTTTCGGCGGGGCGGCCAAGGTCGAGTGGGTCCGGGTGGAGTACCTGGGAAATGGCATTGACCTCTACTCGCTCTTCACCGTCGAGGCGGAAAGTACCGGACGGAATGTCACGGTTGTGCGTCCGCTGCGCGGGTGGTATCTGAGCATCGCCGGGGACGTGGCCATAATGGTCGGCACTGACACGCGCGGAAGCATCTTCGACCGGGCGGAACCGTCCATGTCGGAGTCGATGCTGAGCAGCTATTTCGGGAAAATCTATGACTATCCCGATTTTGCCGCAAGGATAAAGGCCGGAGAGTTCAGGACTTTCATGGATGTCGTATATGCATGGGAGGTCGCCTACGGCAATACCGCCTGCCGCGCGAAGGGAAAGCTGAAGCCTGAACAAATCGGGGTACAGGGCGGAATCGCCGCTTCCGACGCCGGAAAGAATGTCGCATGGAAGCGCACGAAACATGAAATAGTATTTCCTAAATATGCGCGGACCATACAGCTGGGAGTCTCCCCGGTGGTCGCTGACTGGTCGAGGGTTATGAAGCACGCCACGGACGAAGAATCGAAGTCTTCGTTCAAGATGGTCGTCCCTCCGGTGATGATATATTCGGACATCTGCTTCCTCGATTTCGGACGTTTCGGAAGCGTCGGCTGGACGGTCGGAGGCGAGTATTCGCGCTACGGCTACAACTGGATGCTGAACAACGGGTATGGAGACAAACAGCAGGACACCTTCTGCAACCGCTTTGACATCGCAGCCGGTCTCAGCTATCATCTCACTCTCTGCCGCCGTCTCGAACTCTATGCCCGCGCGATGATTGACGCAGGCCTTATCGGCGAGCACACGACGGAGCATGAAAGCGGGGAGAAGGCAAGCTCCACCTTCAACAAGATGGACACGAAGATGACGTTCGTCGCCGTCGCCGGACTCCGCTGGTACTTCTGCGAAAAGGTAGGCCTGTGGGCTGAGGGCGGTCACGACACCGGCTACGTTTCGGCCGGACTGTCATTCAAGTTCTGATGACTACAGGCAGAACAGCATCAGCATCTGCGCGGTTATCACTCTGAGAAACATGCACACCGGATAGACCGTGGCGTAGGCTACGGAAGGCTCGTCGTCCTCGACCGTGCTCAGCGCATAGTTGAGGGCGATAGGGTTTGCCATCGCACCGCAGAGCATTCCGACATTTGAGGCATAGTCGGTCTTGCAGAACTTCGACGCGACGACGCCCACGATGAGGATAGGGACGAT
>CAVBPI010000228.1:1965-4664 GCA_963596955.1 bacterium
GAGCAGGATGCTCATCCCAATCCAGAGCAGGCCTTCAGGACGGAAGACCGTGTCGAAGAATCCCGGCCCGGCGCTTAGTCCAAGGGCCGCGAGATAGACCGTGAGGCCGAGCTGACGCAGCATCAGGTTGGCGCTGTAGGTGGTGTAGGTCGTGAGGTGGAAGCGCGGCCCGTATGCGCCCATGAGAATCCCCACGATAATCGGCCCGCCGGCGATTCCGAGCTTAATCGGCACGCTCATTCCCGGGATTGACAGCGGAATGCATCCGAGAATCAGTCCCAGCACGATTCCGATGAAAATCGAGAACATATTGGGATTCCTCAGCTCCTTTTCCTTGTTTCCCAGCACCGCGGCCACATTGTCAATCGCCTTAGCCTGTCCGACGATGGTCAGCTTGTCGCCCATCTGAAGCACGAGGCTGCTCGACGGCAGGATGTCAATTCCGGCGCGGTTCACCCTCGTGACATTGATTCCGAAGGTGTTGCGCAGGTGCAGGTCCCCGATTTTCGCCCCGTTCACCTTTTCCTTGGTCACGAGAACATGACGCGACACCAGCTGCCCGTCAATGGCGTTCCAGTCTATGTCCTTCTTGTTCCAGTCCTTATCGACAATTTTTCCGAACAGCCGCTCGGCAATCCCGACCTCCTTCTCCTTGCACAGCGCGAGCACGTGCTCCCCCTCTTCGAGAACCGTGTCCCCGTTTGGTATTATCACCATTCCCTTCGGACCCTCCTCGTGTTCCTTGTCAGTGAATTTCCACACCCTCGACACAACGAGATGGAAGGACGTCCCCTTCATGATTTCCTTTATGGTCTTGCCGAAAATCGCCGGATTGCTGATGACGAACTCCGTGATGAAGGTCGGGTTGTCGTGCAGGTCCTTCTCTTCCTTCGTTCCCTTGTGGAATATTGCCTTGAGTATGATTACGCAGAGGATTACGCTCAGCACGCCGAACGGATATCCCACCGCGCAGGCCATTGCCATCTCGTTCGAGACCTCCGTCGCGGAAGGGGAGTGGTCCAGAAGCGCCTGCTGCGCCGCTCCGAGCATCGGGGTGTTGGTCACCGCGCCTGAAAAGAGGCCCATCGACACCGGCAGCGACAGATCCGTGCACCACCAGACTCCGAGCGTCATGAGAATCCCGAGCCCGAGCACCCCGAACGCCAGCAGGTTCAGCCTGATGCCGCCTTTCTTCAGCGACGGGAAGAAGCTCGGCCCGACCTGCACTCCGAGCGCATAGACGAAGAGTATCAGTCCGAAATTCTGCGCCAGCGCGAGCATCTGCGGGTTAATCATGAATCCGAAATGCCCCGCGAGAATCCCCGCGAAGAACACGAAGGTGATTCCCAGCGACACCCCCCTGAACTTTATCTTGTTGCAGGCCAGCCCCACCGCACAGATGAGCGACAGCACGATAATCGCCTGCGTAAATGTCTGTCCCTTAAATAATTCAATAAACCAGTTCATGATTCAATATATCAGAAATCCCAACACTCCCGCCACGACAATTATCAGAATCGCGTTAACCTTGAAGAACATATGCGCCACAAATGCCGCCGCGAACAGCACCCATGACTTCCAGTCGGGGAAATTCTCCGGCGTCATCAGAAGCACGGCGGCCGCTCCGATAAGTCCCGCGACGGTGGGTTTCAGCCCGTTCATCACACCTTTATATATATTGCTCTGGCTGAACCTTTCAAACGCGAAGCATATTCCCAGAACGATGAGGAACGAAGGCAGCACAACGGCGGTCGTGGCTGTAAACGAGCCGAGGACGCACATCCATTCCGCCGCGCCCGCATTCTGGAGCACAGTGTAGCCGATGTATGTCGCCGAATTGATTCCTATCGGGCCTGGGGTCATCTGTGAAATCGCCACGATGTCGGTGAACGCCGCGTCCGTAATCCAGCCGTGGACCTCGACGACCTGATGCTGGATGAGCGAAAGCATCGCATAACCCCCTCCGATTGTGAACGCTCCGATGACGAAGAATGTATAGAAAAGCTGAAGGAATATCATGACTCTCAAAGATTGCTTTTCGGGATTATTTCGTGTCCTCCGATTTCATTCTTTTTTCGCGATATACGGATATTCCGAGGAATATGACGATGACGCAGAGGAGTATATATATGGGTGAAACCCCGAGAAATCCGACGAGGGCGAGAACAACCGCCGAGAGACACCATTTCCACCATGTGTCGTCCGACTTCCGCGCCATGTTTATCATCGGAACGAGGATGAGGGCGACGACGACGGGGCGTATTCCCTTGAATATGCGTATGACTACGGGATTGTCCTGAAATCCGCTGAATGCCATGGCGATGGCGAGAATTATGAGAAATGACGGGAGTATGCTCGCGAGCGTCGCCACGATGCTGCCCCTCACTCCGCGGAGTCTGAATCCGGTGAATATGGATATGTTGACGGCAAGGAGCCCAGGAGCCGTCTGAGCGAGGGTTATGAGTTCCGAGAAGTCGTCCTCGCTGAGCCACCCGCGCCGCACGATTTCGTTCTGGATGAGGGAAATCATGGCGTAGCCTCCGCCGATTGTGAAGGCTCCGATTTTTGCGAACACCCCGAAAATCTGCCACAGGGAGGTCTTCTGATTGTCCTGATTTTGTCCTTTTTCCATCAATTTTGTGTTTGTGGCGGCAAAAGTAGGAAAAATAATCGAAAAAAATCGCGAAAATGTTTGGTAG
>CAVBPI010000229.1:0-583 GCA_963596955.1 bacterium
GCAGCGTCCAGTTCATCGAGCCGTTCACCTTGTTGTTGAAAGTAGCGTTTGTCGCAGCCGAAGCAATTGAATACCAAGACTTTGAAATCCTCGTCCTGCCACCGACGATAAGTTCCACGAAATCATTCCGGTAGGTAAACCGCAGCCGCTCCGTGAAATTCAGGCTCTGAGTCCTGTTCGTCGTGAAGTCGTCCGCAAAAGCCGAGAGGTCCGTGCCGTAGTCGTTGTGAAACTTGTCATATTCAAACTTCGCCGAAGAGCTGTCATAGTAACCGCCGGCCTTTGAGGCGAACGCGGAAGTTCCGATGTACGATGTCGTCTGCGAATACTTCGCGTAGGTCATCGAGAACATCGAGAAATTTGACTTTCCAAAAGGAATGTTCGCCATCACCCGCGCGTCGAAGTTGCCAGTCCCCTTGGTATTCACCGGAATGTTGTACTTGACGCTGTTGTCGTCATACCACGTCGCGCTCGTAATCGCGTCCTGCACATAGTTTCCGCCGAAAAATCCGTTCACCGAGATGAAGTTCCTCTTGTTCGAATAGCGGAACATCCCCCTGAGCCTGTGGCTGAAATACGGCGT
>CAVBPI010000229.1:593-4653 GCA_963596955.1 bacterium
CGGCGTCAGGTATGGATTACCGAGCGATATGTTCACAGGGTCGGTGTTGTCCGGCACCGGCATGAGCTGCGAGGTAGAAGGCTGCTGCGAACTTCCGAAATAGAAGAAACGGACATTGGCGTTCTCGGACATATCATAGCTGAACGAGGCCTGCGGGGACCATTTCACCACATTGCTCTCGAAAGTCTTGTCATTCGTGACATTCTTCGTAATTGTCGGATTCGCCGAAACACCGAGCTGAGCGCGAATCTTGTCCTTCTGCCACATGAGATTGGCTCCGGCCGTATGATTCTGTCCGATGTTGGTTATATTGTTGGAATATATATCATCAAGTGTCTCACCATCAGAAATATACTTGACCTCGTCGAACTTCGTAGGAGCGAGAGTCTCATTATTCCCGCTGTTATAGGCGTTCTTCACCGAGGTGTTCTTGTTCCATCCGTATGAATAGTTCGCCTCAAGATAGAAATTCTTTCCGAGGGGTTCGGTATATACGAGCCTTGAATTAACGGAATATGAGTTTGAGTTCCTGTCGATTCGCTGGTTGACGAAATCGGTCACGGGAGACGTTCCGAAGGTCTGAGTGAGAGACTGGTTCAGCCCGTCGAGATCGTTGCCGCTGAAGCTGTAGCGGGTGTGCAGGGAAATGGTCCTGCCCGGCTTTCCGAGTTTCTGGCGGAAGAGGAGGAAGCCCTCCGTCGTCCAGTTCTTGTTGTCCCCGGTGTTATTGGTCGTACCCCTGTTGGTCAGAGTCGGGTCTGTCCCGTCACCGGCGTCGCGGTTTATGTCATAGTCCGAATACTCCACATAGTTTCCTCGGCCGAAGTTCACGCGAGGCTCGAAGAGAATGGATGTGTTCTCCGAGAATTTGTGCTCCAGACGCACTCCGAAGCGATGCCCATCAGTGCGGGTCGTGCTGTAGCCGTTGTTTTCAGTTATGAGGCTGCTGCCGTCGTCGAGGTAGTTCGTGAGCCGGCTGTCCTCGGTGACATACTTGTCGCTGCCATTGTAGAGATAGTTCCCGGCAAGGTCCATGTTCCCGTCAAGCAGGGTGAACGCGCCGTTCAGACCGCCCATCCACGATGTCGTGATGCCGTTTCCACGACCCCAGCCGCCCTGGCCGCGGCCCATTCCACCGCCGCCCCCGCGCATATTGCCCATCATCGAGCCGGCGAGGTCGTTGAACCCTCGGTTGTTGGTGTTGTTTCCGTTGAGAATGAGGCTGATCTGGCTCTTGTCCGTGAAGCGTCCGACCATTGCCGCGCCCTGATAGCGCCAGTCATTCATGTCGTTGTTCGCACTCGGCACGTCATGTCCGCCGCCTGCCATTATGTTGCCGAACCATCCCTGCATCATTCCCGGCTGGATGGAAAGGTCGATGACCGTCTCCTCATTTCCGTCGTCAATTCCGGTGAACATGGCCTGGTCGGACTTCTTCTCAACGACCTTCACCTTCTGGATTATCTTCGCCGGAATGTTCTTTGACGCAAGCGACGGGTCGTCGAGGAAGAATGTCTTGCCGTCGATGGTTATCTTCGAGATTGTCTGTCCGTTGGCGGTTATCGAGCCGTCCTCCGAAACCTCCACGCCCGGAAGCTTCTTGAGAAGTTCCTCAAGCATATCATTATCAGAAGTCTTGAACGAAGAGGCGTTGTACTCGATAGTGTCCTTCTTCACGACAATCGGGTTTCCCACGGCCGTGACCTGCGCCGCCTCAAGCATCTCTATGTCCGCCGCCATCTTCACATCCCCCAAATCAACGCTCTTCTCCACGACGACATCCTTCTCGAAGCTCTTGTAACCCATAATCTCCGCCCTGAGGTGATACTCCCCTTTCGCGACCTTGGCGATGGAAGCCGCCCCCTGCGCATCCGTAAGCACATAATGCTTAGCCTCCTTAGCGCCCTTCACCGTCAAAGACACCGTCGCGAACGGCACCGGCTCCCCGCTCCTGTCATCCACAAGCTTCAGCTTCACCGTAACTCCCGACTGAGCCTCCGCCGGCATTGCCGCGCACAAAACAGCCACCGTCAGACAAACTACACCAAATAACCTTTTAACCACATTCATAATAAAAAACTATCTTTCTATCTTTCCCAAGATGAATATATATTTCTTCAAAAACCGAGTATTTAGACAATTCTTTTCCCCAAAAGATTAACTGCCACATCCACGCTTTAATTCCACCTGTTCAGTAAACTCAAGTAAACAGCTGATAGGCTTCAGAAAGCCGGAGACGGGAAACCCGACGCGATTTTTTCATGAGCGGCGGGTTCCCGCCTCCGGCGTGAAGCCGCAAAAGTCTAAATAAGTCCACAAAATCCGGCATGAAGCCGTAAAACCTGAACAAACTCACTTGACCCGCTCCGGATGAGCCGCAATAAACTTCTTCCAGTCACCGCCGCCGGAAACCTTTCCAAGAGGACTGAGCGACTCGTGATAGTGACAAAGCGCAATGGCCAACGCATCCGTGGCATCAAGATGCTTAGGCAGTTCCTTCAGCCCCAACTGCCGCTGAATCATCAGCGCCACCTGCTCCTTAGATGCCGCGCCGTTCCCCGTCACCGCAATCTTGGCCTTCCTCGGCGCATACTCATGCACCGGAACAACCCTCTTGATGGCCTCCGCAATCACAATCCCCTGCGCGCGCCCCAGTTTCTGAATCACCTGCGCGTCCTTGGCGTAGAACGCCGACTCAATCGCCAGTTCATCCGGAGCATACCGCTCCATCAAGACAGAAATCTCCGACGCAATCACCGCCAGCTTCCTGAAATGATCCGCCTCCTTCCGCAAATCCACGATTCCCATATCCACGAACTCCGGACGGCGTCCCCCCACAGAAATGACCCCGAAGCCAAGAATATTGGTTCCGGGGTCAATTCCCATTATTATCTTATCTGATTCTTGCATACAATTTTATGCATATGCAATCAGTATGCCTTAAATGCAAAAATCTCAAAGAATTTAGTCTATAACATCAAAACCTGTATATGGTCTGAGTGCCTCAGGGATGATAATCTTCCCATCCTTCTGATTATTCTCCAGCAAAGCGGCAACCACACGCGGAAGAGCGAGCGAAGACCCGTTCAAAGTGTGCGCAAGCTCGGTCTTGCCGTCCTCGGTCCTGTAACGGAGTTTCAGACGGTTCGCCTGATAGGATTCGAAGTTGGAAACAGAAGAAATCTCAAGCCAGCGTCCCTGAGCGGCTGAATATACCTCGAAGTCGTAGGTGATTGCGGAAGTGAAGCTCATGTCTCCGCCGCACAGACGAAGAATCCTGTACGGAAGACCGAGGCTGTTCACGATGCCCTCAACATGAGCAATCATGTCGTCAAGGGCCGCGTATGAGTTCTCCGGCTTCTCGATGCGGACAATCTCAACCTTGTCGAACTGATGAAGCCTGTTGAGTCCGCGCACGTCCTTTCCGTATGAACCCGCCTCACGACGGAAGCAAGGGGTGTATGCCGTCATCTTCACAGGGAAATCGTTGTTTCCGAGAATCACGTCGCGGTAGATGTTGGTCACAGGCACCTCGGCGGTAGGGACGAGATAGAAGTTATCCACAGTGGCGTGATACATCTGCCCCTCCTTGTCAGGAAGCTGACCCGTGCCGAATCCCGAAGCCTCGTTCACCATCACCGGAGGCTCCACCTCAAGATAGCCGGCCTTGGTGTTGATGTCGAGGAAATAGTTGATGAGAGCCCTCTGGAGACGTGCGCCCTTGCCCTTATAGACAGGGAAGCCGGCTCCGGTAAGCTTCACTCCGAGGTCGAAGTCGATGATGTCGAGCTTCTTCGCGAGCTCCCAGTGAGGAAGCGCGTCCGGCCCGAGGTCAGGAATCTCGTTGCCCATCTTCACGACCACATTGTCCTCAGCCGTCTTGCCCTCAGGCACGGCGTCGCACGGTATGTTAGGAAGAAGCACTAGAAGGGAATGCAGTTCCTCCTGCGTCTTCTGCGCCTTCGCGTCAATCTCGCCGGAACGGGCCTTGAGGGCGGCAACCTCGGACTTCACGGCCTCGGCCTGCTCCTTCTTTCCCTCCTTCATGAGTCCGCCGATC
>CAVBPI010000230.1:0-4653 GCA_963596955.1 bacterium
AGTTCAGGCAACAGTACATCGGACCGGCCATCAGACAGTACGGCAATATGTTCCGCGCCGCCGACTGCCCCGGAAACGCGAAGGACAACAGGATGAGAATCGCGTCGCTGAGGCTCACGAGCGGCTCGACCGCCGTTCATTCGGACATGATTGAATGGAACCTCGCGGAAACTCCGGAAAATGTAGGGCGCACGATTATCAATTCCATTTTCGGGGTCATCCAGTACTCCGCAATGCTGAGGGACATTCCCGAAGAGCATCTTGCCGTAATGCGCAGATGGATGGCATTCGCGTCCGAGCACCGCGAGACTCTGCTGCAGAGCGAGTTCCGCCCGCACCATCCGGAACTCGGCTACCCTGTCATCGAGGCGGAAATCGACACTGAGCGCATCGTCGCCGTCTATCAGGACAACGCCGTCATCGAGGCCACCCCGCGCGGCAAACGCCTCTACATCCTCAACGCATCCGGATCAGAGAACATTGTTGTCCGTCGCGGCGGCAAACTCCGCAGCGTAAATGTCCCTTGCGGCGATTGGAAGGAAGTGAAATTTTAATTGACAAATCTTTTTTTGACAGAATTGCATCCAAGTTCAAGGCGTCATTTTGAACTTGGATGCAATTTTTCTAAATGTATTTTGGGATAAATGCGTTAATTTTGCAGAAATATCCGGAACATGGAAAGTTTTGAGGAATATGTGGAGAGGGCGATTATCCCTCAGTATGCAAAGTTTGACGCGGCGCATCGGGAAGATCATGTGCGGAGCGTGATTGCGAGAAGTCAGGAACTGGCGAAGTTTTACCCCGTGAAGCCTGAGGTTCTCTACCTTGCGGCCGCATATCACGATCTCGGACTCTCCGAAGGGCGTGAGAACCATCACCTCGTGTCAGGGCGTAAGATTCGAGAGGACAGCGCGTTGCGCCAATGGTTCAGCGAGGAGGAAATTGAACTTGCGGCCGAGGCGGCGGAAGACCATCGCGCTTCGGGAAAGAATCCGCCGCGGAGCGTCTATGGCCGCATCATCGCGGAGTCTGACAGGCAGATTGTGCCGGAGACCGTGGTCCGCAGAACGGTGCTTTACGGGTTCGACCACTACCCGGAGATGAACCGTCGGCAGATGTGGGAGCGGCTTCTCGAACATCTTCATACAAAATATGCCGAGGGCGGCTACCTCAAGCTCTGGATTCCCGAGTCGGACAACGCCTCACGCCTTGCGGAGCTTCGCGGACTCATCGCTGACGAGGCCCGGCTGAGGCAGATGTTCGACACGATTTACGAGGAAACAAAGAAATCATCACTGAAATGAAACAGAATAAGAACAGCAGGAAAATCATCTATATCTCTCTGATATTCATAGTGCTGGCGGCGATGTACTTTATGCCCGCCGCGGCACTCGGGCAGACGCTTCCGGAAAAGGTTGTCCGGTTCAGGATTGCCTATCCCGTTGCCGCACTGGCACTTATGGGCGCTTATCTCGGCTTGGGATGGAAGTTCGTGCTGGCGTTCCTTTTCTCCTGCACGGGAGACGCGATGGGAGCCTACGGGAGTTTCTTCGGCCAGATGGGATATTTCGCGGCGGCTCACGTCATGCTGATTTGGGCGTTTGCGGAAAGGCTGTGGAAATGGCGGATTCAGAGACAAAAGTTCGTGGGGAAAAATTCGGACAAGAAAGGGGTGGTTCCACAAAAGGGCGGGGCGGAATATTTTTGGGATTCATGGAGCTGGAAGGCGCTTGTCGGGCTGACCGTGGCGGCGGCATTGGTCTTTGCGTTCGTACTTGTCATACCGAAGGCTCCGGATGCGGCGCTGCAAGTCGGCTGCGGTGTCTATGCCGTTCTGATAGCCGCAATGTTCGTGCTTTCACTCATGCAGCGCTCGCCGCTTTTCGCCGTCGGAGCCGCGCTGTTCCTCATTTCGGACATGATTCTGTCATGGAACAAATTTGTCGGGCCGGTCACCGCTGAAAGATGGCTGATTATGGTTCCGTACTATCTCGGCCAGCTGCTGATTTGGCTCGGCGCCGCCGGTTTACTGAAAGCGGAAACAGGGAGTGACGCCAAGGTGAAGGATATGCGCCCAGGCAATAAAGCATGATAAAGCAACAAAGGTGATGAATAACACGCACGAGGGTATGAAAGAAAGGGATATTCCACAGAAGATTGAGGTGAGAGGCGCGAGAGTGCATAATCTCAAGAACATAGATGTCGATGTGCCGCTTAACCGTATTGTCGGGATAGCCGGCGTTTCCGGGTCGGGGAAATCATCGCTTGCGCTCGGGGTGCTGTACGCGGAAGGGTCGCGGCGCTACCTCGAATCGCTCTCGACCTACACACGCAGGCGCATGACGCAGGTCTCCAAGGCTCTCGTCGATGAGGTTCTATATGTCCCGGCGGCGCTCGCTATGCACCAAAGACCGGGGATTCCGGGCATAAGAAGTACTTTCGGAACCGGCACGGAACTGCTGAACAGTCTGAGACTTATGTTCTCCCGCCTTGCGAGTCACCGCTGTCCGAACGGGCACTATCTTGAACCGTCGCTGAAAGTCGCCGCCGGGCAGGAACTCGTATGCCCGGTGTGCGGAGAGCATTTCTATGCACCGTCCGCTGAAGAGCTGTCGTTCAACAGCCAGGGAGCCTGCCGGACCTGCGACGGGACCGGAACGGTGAGGACGGTGGATGAAAGCACGCTCGTGCCGGATGAAAGCCTCTCGATTGATGAGGGCGCTGTCGCTCCGTGGAACACGCTGATGTGGTCGCTGATGACCGATGTATGCCGTGAGATGGGAGTGCGCACCGACGTGCCTTTCAAGGACTTGACTCCTAAGGAAAGAGAGATTGTCTTTCACGGGCCGGCCGAGAAGAAGCACATCTTCTACCACTCGAAGAACAGCAATCAGGCCGGCGAACTGGACTTCACCTACTACAATGCCGTCTATACCGTGGAGAACGCCCTCGCAAAGGTCAAGGACGAGAAGGGCATGAAGAGGGTTGAGAAGTTCCTCCGGCTCGACGTCTGTCCGGACTGCAGCGGAACAAGGCTGTCCGATGCCGCGCGTGCCCCGAGGCTGCGCGGGATTTCATTGGCGGAGGCGTGCACGATGACGCTCACGGAACTCGTGGAATGGGTGCGCGGAGTGCCGGAGTCGCTGCCTGAGGACATGAGACCGATGGCTGAAAGCATCTGTGAGTCGTTTCTTGACACGGCACGCAGGCTGCTCGACCTCGGAATCGGCTACCTGACGCTCGACCGCAGCGCGGCAACACTCTCCACCGGTGAAAGACAGAGGATGCAGCTCGCGCGGGCTGTCCGCAACAGAACGACAGGAGTGCTCTATGTGCTTGACGAGCCGTCCATAGGCCTGCATCCCGCCAACATTGTGGGACTTACCGGAGTGATGAACGACCTCATCGCCGACGGCAACTCCGTGGTACTCGTCGATCACGACACCCAGATTCTCAAGGAGTCCGACTGGATGATTGAGATGGGACCGGGAGCCGGAGCGGACGGCGGTCAGGTGATTGCGCAGGGAACGATTGAGGAGATTGAGAGCAGTCCGGCATCGCGTATAGGTCCGTTCCTTTCTGGTGCCGAATCAGTGAATGACGGCGCATCAGCGACAGAAGCCACGCGAACAGACCGCCTGTCAAGCACAGGGAAAAACGGCCACGGCTCTATAAGCGGCACCGCACATAATGAAGATCTCTTCTCAAAAGGCACAATCTCAATGCGGACAGCGGCGATTCACACCGTGAAGCCGCTTGAGGTAAGGATTCCCAAGGGCAGGCTGACCGTAGTGACGGGCGTTTCCGGTTCGGGAAAGACGACCATGGTGCTGGAAAGCCTGATTCCGGGACTTCAGGCCCAAATCAGCGGAGCAAAACTTCCCTCTCATGTCCTTAACATCGAGGCGGACGGAATAAGACAGGTGAAACTCATAGACGCCTCCCCCATCGGTATCAACGTCCGCTCCACCGTGGCGACCTACGCCAACGTTCATGACGAACTCCGCAAAGTCTTCGCAAAGACACCCGACGCGAAGAAATGCGGCTACAAGGACGGGGACTTCTCCTACAACACCGGCAAGCTGCGCTGTCCCACCTGTGACGGCACCGGCGTCATCAGCCTCGACGTGCAGTTCCTCCCTGATGTGAACATCCCCTGCCCAGACTGCCGGGGTTCACGATACTCAAGACAGGCCGGACTCGTCTATCGCGAAAATGCGGCCGGCGAGCGGCATTCGCTGCCTGAGCTTATGGACATGGACATCAACCACGCCACCGATGCCTGCGCGGACCTCAGGCTCGTAAGTCAGAGGCTCAATGTGCTCAAAGACCTTGGGCTCGGCTACCTGACTCTCGGAGAGGAGACCCCGAGCCTTTCCGGAGGCGAGGCTCAGCGGCTCAAGCTGGCAAGCGAGATGGGGCGCGGTCAGGAAGACTCGGTGTTTGTCTTTGATGAGCCGACAATAGGCCTCCACCCGTCCGACGTTCAGACGCTTCTCGGCGTGTTCCGCAGCCTCATCGCCCGCGGAGCCACTGTCATAGTCATAGAACACGACCTCGATGTCATCCGCAGCGCCGACTACATCATCGACATGGGACCCGGCGGCGGCTCCGAAGGCGGCCGCATAGTCATCTCCGGCACTCCGTCCGAAG
>CAVBPI010000231.1:0-4649 GCA_963596955.1 bacterium
TCGTTGAGGTTCCGGCTTCAAAGATGAAGCTCGCAATCACAAAGATTCTCTGCGAGAAGGGCTACATCCTCAGCTACAAGGTCGTTGAGGGAACTCCTTTCAACACAATCAAAATCGCTCTGAAGTACCATCCTCAGACCAAGGCTGCGGCCATCAAGCACATCGAGCGCATTTCGAGACCGGGTCTCAGAAAGTATGTCGATGTAGAGAATATGCCGCGCGTCCTGAACGGACTCGGAATCGCGGTTATTTCAACCTCAAAGGGTGTCATCACTGACAAGGAAGCCAAGGAGCTCAATGTCGGCGGTGAGGTTCTCTGTTATGTTTATTAATCTAAAAACTGAAGAATAATGTCAAGAATTGGTAAATTGCCTGTACACCTTCCTGCCGGTGTGACCGTAGAGGTTGCCGCCGGAAACGTGGTTAAGGTTAAAGGACCTCTCGGACAGCTCAGCCAGAAGGTTGACCCTGACATCACCGTCACCGTAGAGGGAAATGAAGTAAAATTGGCACGCCCGACAGATCTTCCTCGTCACCGCTCTATGCACGGTCTCTACCGCGCTCTTATCCACAACATGGTGGTCGGCGTTTCGGAGGGCTATACAATCCGTCAGGAGCTTGTCGGTGTGGGTTACCGTGTCGAGGTTGCCGGTCAGATGGCTGTCTTCGCCCTCGGTTTCTCCCATGAGATTCACTTCCAGCTCCCGGCTGAAATCAAGGCAGAGGCCGAGCCGGTGAAGAAGGGACAGAATCCTGTGCTCGTCCTCAAGAGCTGCGACAAGCAGCTTATCGGACAGGTGGCGGCCAAGATCCGCTCATTCCGCAAGCCTGAGCCATACAAGGGCAAGGGTATCAAGTTCGTCGGCGAGACTCTTCGTCGCAAGGCCGGTAAATCAGCAGGCGCTAAATAATAGGAGGACTAAGTTATGGCATTGAATAAGATTGAAAGAAGAAAAAGGATTCACTACCGTATTCGTAAAGTCGTTAATGGTACTGCTGAGAGACCGAGAATGGTTGTGTTCAGAAGCAACAAGCAGATTTACGTTCAGGTTGTTGACGACTTGAAGGGCATCACCCTCGCGGCTGCCGCTTCAAATGACAAGGAACTTGCGGCTGACTGCAAGGGCAAGACCGGCGTCGAGGCTGCCGCAATCGTAGGAAAGAAGATAGCGGAGCGTGCCCTCGCAAAGGGAATCACCACGATTTCCTTCGACCGTGGAGGCTATCTCTATCACGGACGTGTTAAAAGTTTGGCTGATGCTGCCCGTGAAGGTGGCCTGATTTTCTAAAAAATTGAGACTATGGCAAATACAAATGTTAAGAAAGTAAAGACATCTGACCTTGAGCTCAAGGACAGACTTGTTGCCATCCAGAGAGTGACCAAGGTCACTAAGGCAATCTCCAAGGGTGTAGAGGATGCGAAGAAGAATCTCGTGAAGGTTCCTGTTCTCAACCACACTATCCCTCACGAGCAGGAGGCAAAGTTTGGCGGCGCTCGCGTCTTCATGAAGCCTGCGGCCCCGGGTACCGGAGTTAAGGCCGGCGGTGCGATGCGTGTCGTTTTCGAGTCAGTCGGAATCCACAACGTCCTCGCGAAGTCAAAGGGTTCTTCAAACCCTCACAACCTCGTGAAGGCTACCGTTGCGGCTCTCACTGAAATGCGTGACGCCTACACTGTCGCAGGACTCCGCGGCATTCCTATGAGCAGAGTGTTTAAAGGTTAAGGAGGACTGAACTATGGCAAAAGTAAAGATTACTCAGACTAAGAGCAGGAGCGGTGCTACAAAGAGGCAGATTGCGAACCTCGCGTCACTCGGAATCCACAGGCTCCACCAGACCGTTGAAGTCGAGCTCACCCCTGTAACCAAGGGAATGCTTGAGAAGGTTCTTCATCTTGTTACGGTTGAGGAAGTAAAATAATTGGAGGGACAGAATATGAAATTGAATAATTTGACACCTGCAAAAGGTTCCAAGGGAAGAGAGAAGAGAATCGGACGCGGTGAGGGCTCAGGACACGGCGGAACATCAACCCGCGGTCACAAGGGTGCCCAGGCACGTTCAGGCTACTCTCGCAAGAACGGATTCGAGGGCGGTCAGATGCCTATCCAGCGTCGTCTCCCTAAGTTCGGATTCACCAACCCTACCCGTGTTGAGTACAAGGCAATCAATGTTGCTGTCCTTCAGGCAATCGCCGAGGAGAACAAGATTGAGGTCATCACGCTTGACACCCTCAGGGAAGCCGGATATGCCGGAAAGAACGATCTCGTGAAGATTCTCGGCAACGGCGAACTCACTGCCAAGGTTGAGGTTACCGCACACGCGTTCTCAAAGAGCGCGGTAGCGAAGATTGAGGCTGCCGGCGGAAAAGCTAACACAATTGAACAGCAATAATGAAGAAGTTTATTCAGACAATCAAGAACATCTTCAAGATTGAGGAGCTCAGGAAGAGAATCGGCTACACGCTGCTTCTCATCCTTGTCTATCGTCTCGGAAGCTTCATCGTGCTTCCGGGCATAGACGCTTCCCAGCTCGCCAAGATGCAGGACTTCGCCTAGGAAGGTCTCGTAGGCCTCCTCGACATGTTCTCCGGCGGCGCGTTCGGAAACGCCTCAATCTTCGCGCTGGGTGTGATGCCGTACATCTCGGCCTCCATCGTCATCCAGCTTCTTGGTGTTTTCGTCCCTTACTTCCGCAAGATGCAGATGGAGGGCGAAAGCGGACGGAGAAAGATGAATCAATACACCAGGTATCTGACCATATTGATTCTCTGCATCCAGGGTCCTGCCTATATGGCCGCTCTTCACCAGCAGGTTCCTGCCAGCGCTTTCGTGGCTGTAAATCAGCTCGGTTGGTCGAACTTCTGGTTCAACCTCGTTTCGACCGTAATCCTCATCGGCGGCACCATGTTCGTGATGTGGCTCGGCGAGAGAATCACTGACCGCGGAATCGGCAACGGTATCTCCCTCATCATCATGGTCGGAATCATCGCGCGCCTTCCGTTCGCGCTCGGCGCCGAGATTTCAGCGAAGTTCAGCACGTCTCTCGGAGGTGCGCTTCTCCTCATCATTGAACTCGTGATTCTCTTCTTCGTGTTCGTTGCGGCCATCGCGCTGGTACAGGCAGTGAGGAAGGTTCCTGTTCAGTATGCGAAGAGGGTTGTCGGAAACAAGCAGTACGGCGGCGTCCGCCAGTACATCCCTATGAAGATCAACGCTGCCGGCGTGATGCCTATCATCTTCGCGCAGGCTCTGATGCTCTTCCCGCTCATCTTCTCGAAATTTGACGCGACGAGGGGACTGGCTGCCGTGTTCAGCAACTACACCGGATTCTGGTACAACTTCGTGTTCGCGATTCTCGTCATTCTCTTCACCTATTTCTACACGGCCGTGACTGTCAACCCGACGATGATGGCCGAGGAAATGAGGAAGAACGGCGGATTCATACCGGGCGTGAAGCCGGGCAAGAAGACCGTTGAGTACCTTGACTCAATCATGTCGAGGGTGACTCTCCCGGGCTCAATCTTCCTTGCCGCCATCGCTATTCTCCCGGCGTTCGCAATGATGCTCGGAGTCAACAACAAGTTCGCGAGCTTCTACGGAGGTACTTCCCTCCTGATTCTCGTCGGAGTTGTTCTTGACACTCTCCAGCAGATTGAAAGCTATCTTTTGATGCGTCATTATGACGGACTGATGAAGACCGGTCGTCTGAAAGGACGTTCAGGTATGTAATTCGATAAAGTTCATTGGAAAATGGTTGCGCCGAAAACAGAGGAAGAAATAGAGCTGATGCGCGAGAACGCGATTCTCGTTTCAAAGACATTGGCGGAAGTCGGTAAGGTGGTCGCTCCTGGTGTGACAACTCTTGAGTTGAATAGGGTGGCCGAGACTTTTATCCGTGACAACGGAGCTATACCAAGCTTCCTCGGGTTTGACGGTTTCCCGGCGGCGCTCTGTATGTCCGTAAACGATGTTGTCGTGCACGGTTTCCCGTCCGACTACGTTCTCAAGGACGGAGACATCGTTTCTGTGGATTGCGGAACTTACTACAGAGGCTACAACGGTGATTCGGCCTACACCTTCCCGGTAGGGGAGGTGGACGCCGAAACCGCCGAACTCCTCAGGGTAACGAAGGAATCCCTCTATAGGGGCATTGCGGCGGCGGTTGACGGGGCGCGCGTGGGCGATATAGGACACGCGGTGCAGTCGTATGCGGAGTCATTCGGTTTCGGTGTCGTCCGTGAGCTTGAAGGCCACGGGATAGGCACGCAGATGCACGAGTCTCCGGGCATTCCTAACTATGGAAGACCGGGACACGGGCCGAAGCTGAGAAACGGAATGACCATCTGTATCGAGCCGATGATTACGGCAGGGTCAAAGAACGTGTATCTGGACAAAAATGGTTGGGCTGTCCACACGTCGGATCACCGGAACGCGGCTCATTACGAGCTTACGGTTGTTGTCAGAAAGGGTCACGCAGAGCAGCTTTCGACCTTTGAATACATCGAGAACAGTGTTAAATTTTAATGTGATATTTTATGCCGAAGCAATCAGCAATCGAACAGGAAGGCGTCATCATCGAGACTCTGCCGAACGCGATGTTCAAGGTGGAGCTTGAGAACGGTCACGTCATCATCGCCCACATCTCCGGAA
>CAVBPI010000232.1:0-4620 GCA_963596955.1 bacterium
ACCGAGGCTGACCGTGAACTGGGAATGTCTTGCCACCGCCGAGCCTGCTGGATTGATTCCGAGCGAGCCCATGTCTCCTCCGAGCGCGGTGAAGGCGTTTCCCATGGCCATTGTCCTTGCCGTCCCCTCATATTGGTTCTCGCTGTATCTCAGCGCGTCCGTAAAGTCCTGCGCCGCTGCCGAGAGACCTGCGGCTAAGACAGCCGTCGCTGCAAGTATTGCTCTTTTCATATTATTTTCCTTTTTCCTTTATGTGTTATCCCCGTCTTTGGGGCGATTTCCTTTTGATGGAGTCTGCGTATTCTGCGCTATCTTCTCCTCGAACCGCCGCCGGAACTGCTCCTGCTTGCTCCGGAGGAGTGACTTCCGCTGCTGTGGTATGACGAGCCGCTGCTCCTGTACGACGAGCTTGAGGAACTCCTGCTGTATGAGGAACTTGAGCTGCTGCGGCTCGATGAACCGCTGTAGGAGCTTGAGCTGCGCGAACTGCTTGAAGAAGAGCTGCGGTAGCTGCCTGAGGATGAGCTGCTGCGGCTCGAAGACGGCCTGCTGTAGGTCGCGCTTCTTGAAGTCCCGGATGTGCTTCGCCCGTAGCTGCTTGAAGATGAACTGCTCCGGCTCGTGGAAGAAGGCCTGCTGTAACTGCCGGAACTCCTTGAAACAGAGCTGGTCGAACTTCCTGATGAAGAGTTGCGCACGCTTGTCGCAGGTCTTGAAGTCCCGACTGATGTGCTTCTTGACGACGTTACCGTGCCGCTGCTCCTGCCCGGGCGCGATGCGCTTGCCGTTGAGGCGGAGCCGCCGTTGCGGACAGTGGTTGATGGCCGCGTCACCCTCGTGACCCCGTTGCTGCCGGAAGCCGTGGTCGTTCTCCTTGCCACCGTGGATGTGCTTCGAGTTGTGGAACTTGTTGTCCTGCTGACTGTTCCGCGTGTGGAAGAACTGCGGGTTCCCGCCGTCCTTCTGACAGCTGTGCCGGCTGATGATGACCTTTTGACGGAAGAAGTCCGTGTCGCGGAGCTGCCTCTCGTGCCGGAAACAGATGAGTGTGAACTGCTTGCAAGTCCTGCTCCCGTTCCTCTTGAACCGTAGTGCATCGGAGCGCCGCCGTGTCCGAATGCGGGTCCGTCGTGCCGGTGGTCAGGGTGGTGATGATGATGGTGCCAGTAGTGGTCGTAGTGCCACGGACTGTACCACGGGTCGTACCAACCTCCCCAGTAGAGGCTGCCGTAATAGCCGCCGTACCATGATGGACCATAGAACCATGAATCATAAAACCACGGGTCGTAGTACCGTCCATACCAGCCGCCGTAGAACCACGGGTCATATCCGGCGTAGTAGGCCGGGCTATACATCCCCCAGCCGTAACGGTACGGTGTCCATGCATAGCTGTAGTATGGCGCGAATCCCATGAACGGATCCACATAGACCGTCGTCACGTTCGCGTTTTCAAGGTTGAGCGTGAGTGTCTTGGGTGTCTGGGCTACCGTTGTCTGAACGGCCGCCGTGCTGTCACGGGCATCAAGCATCGTGGCTTTCGTCAGTTCCGCGAGCGCGTCCGTCTCTTCCTTGCTCTTCGCGATGTCCGCTGCGGACGGCGTTTTTTCCGGCCGCGTGTAATATATTCCGTCATACTGACTTGCAGTCTGTGCCGCAGTTCCACAGGAAGACATCATGACGCCGCATATCGCCAGCGCCACGATTCCCGACACTCCTGATATATAAAGCCGTTTTGTCATAAATTCATATATTTTTCTTAACTTCGCGCCGCATTCTGTTGTCGAAGAACACGGTAATCGGGTGTAAATTGCAAAGAATATACCTATTTCATATCCACTGAAAGATGCGGATTTATACAAAAACGTCGCAAACGGATGCAACGGATACTGCAAATATAGGAAACAAAATTGATATATAGATATGGCAAAGGAAGTTACAAAAAGGTCGGAGAATTACTCGCAGTGGTATGACGACCTCGTGGTGAAGGCTGACCTTGCGGAGCGTTCCGCTGTCAGGGGATGTATGGTCATCAAGCCTTACGGCTATGCAATCTGGGAGAAGATGCAGCATACTTTGGACAAGATGTTCAAGGACACGGGGCATCAGAACGCATATTTCCCGCTCTTCATCCCCAAGTCTTTCCTCAGCAGGGAGGCCGAGCACGTGGAGGGATTCGCGAAGGAGTGCGCCGTGGTTACGCACCACCGTCTCATGAAGGACCCGAACGGAAACGGCGTGGTTGTCGATCCGTCGGCCAAGCTTGAGGAGGAACTTATCGTGCGTCCGACTTCCGAGACCATCATCTGGAACACCTACAAGGGCTGGATTACCTCATGGCGTGACCTTCCTATCCTCTGCAACCAGTGGGCGAACGTCGTGCGCTGGGAGATGAGGACGAGGCTTTTCCTGCGCACGGCGGAGTTCCTTTGGCAGGAGGGACACACCGCGCACGCGACACGCGAGGAGGCCGAGCAGGAGGCACAGAAGATGGTCGGCGTGTATGCCGATTTCGCCCGCAACACCATGGCGCTTCCGGTTGTCGTCGGACACAAGTCCCCGAACGAGAGGTTTGCCGGTGCGCTCGACACCCTCACGATTGAGGCCATGATGCAGGACGGCAAGGCGCTTCAGGCTGGAACCTCGCACTTCCTCGGGCAGAACTTCGCCAAGGCGTTCAATGTTCAGTTCACCAACAAGGAAGGCAAGCAGGAGTATGTCTGGGCCACTTCATGGGGCGTCTCGACCCGTCTTATGGGCGCGCTCATCATGGCTCATGGCGACGACAACGGTCTCGTGCTTCCGCCGGCTCTCGCTCCGATTCAGGTGGTCATGGTGCCTATTTACAAGACCGACGAGGAGCATTCCGCCATTGTTGAAAGGATGTCGCAGATTAAGGCTGAACTGGAGAAGGGCGGCGTGAGCGTTAAGATTGACGACCGCGACACCCTGCGTCCGGGCTTCAAGTTCGCCGAGTGGGAACTCAAGGGAGTTCCGGTCCGCATCGCGATGGGCCCGCGCGACCTTGCCGCCGGCACGCTTGAGATTGCCCGCAGGGACACTCTGGAGAAGGCTTCTGTTTCTCAGGAGGGAGTTGCGGAGCACATCGAGCAGCTGCTGAAGGACATTCAGGAGAATATGTACAGGAAGGCTCTCGCGTTCCGTGACGCCAATGTTCGCAAGGTTGACTCATGGGATGAGTTCAAGGAGGAAATCAAGAAGGGCGGCTTCCTGCTCTGCCACTGGGACGGCACGACCGAGACCGAGGAGCGCATCAAGGAGGAGACCAAGGCGACCATCCGCTGCATCCCTATTGACAGCTATGTCTGCGAAGAGGAGGGCAAGTGCATCTACACCGGCAAGCCTTCGCACCGCAGGGTGATATTCTCCATATCTTATTAGGAGTCCCTGTCATTTCGACCGGAACGGAGTGGAGCGGAGAAATCTGAATAACAAAATTAGTGTGTTGATAAATATTATTATGAAGAAAATTTTTGTTGCCATCGCGATGATGGCGTGCGCATCTGTGGTTGCTTCGGCTCAGGATGATGTGCAGAAGGCCGCTCAGGAGGCCGCGGAGGCATTTGCTTCGGCTCCGGTTCAGAAAGCCAAGCCGAAAAAGCCGAACTATTGGACAAATTCGCTCACGACCCAGATAAATGTGGGTCAGACGAGCCTCACGAACTGGGCTGCCGGTGGAGACAACACCTTCACGCTCAAGGGCTACGCCGACGGCAGCTGCAACTGGAAGAAGGACAAGATGTTCTGGAACAACCGTCTCCAGCTGGAGTACGGTCTGCTCTATGCGTCTTCAAAGCCGCTTTTCCAGAAGAGCAACGACCGAATCTATCTTGAGAGCAAGTGGGGGCACAGAATCCACGAGCAGCTCTATGCTTCGGCCAACTTCGACTTCAAGAGCCAGTTCTCCAGCGGTTACGACTATCCTACCCCGTCGGCGGCTCAGGTCGATGGTCTGTTCCCGGGAAAGAAGCTTGAGGACCTTTCCGGAAAGGATTTGACCAAGGCATGGAGGCACGCGCGCAAGCCTAAGTCCGGATTTTTGTCCCCTGCCTACACCACCTTGGCGCTCGGTCTTGACTGGAATCCGACCAACTGGGTTTCCGTCAGCTTCGCGCCCCTCACAGGTGGTTTCACCGTTGTGACGGACGAGCAGTTCCGCAAGGCTTACGGAATGAAGCTCGACAAGGCCTATTCTGACGGAATGGACACCTACGATGCCTCCAAGGCGCGTTTCAAGGACATGACCGAGGAGCAGATAGGCGCTCTCACTGGCGACGACAAGGCTGCCTATGACGAGTATGTCCGTTTCGGCAAGGCCCTTGAAAGCGGTTCGGCCTACAAGTCGGCTCTGTTCCAGCTCGGTACCCAGATTAAGATAGACTTCAAGGTGAACGTGAACGACAACTTCAAATACACCTCTCAGGTCGTCCTCTTCTCCGACTATCTCAACAAGATGTCCGTCCGTTTCAACTGGGACAACAAATTCGACTGGAAGCTCGCGAAGTATTTCGCCCTCACCGTCACGACGAACATGATTTATGACAACAATGTCCTGAAGGAAGCCGGCAAGGACGCCGACGGAAACGCCATCATGAAGAAGCG
>CAVBPI010000233.1:0-1027 GCA_963596955.1 bacterium
TCCCATGACGACGGCTCCGTGGAATACCGCGGCCTTGCCGGAGCTTATGCCAACTTCCGCTTTGCCAAGATGTTCCGCTGGGAAAACAGCGTTTCTGCGGACTGGATGACCACAAGGAGGACGCTCTGGTACGGAAAGGCGAGCGAATTTGGGGCGAGGCACAACGGGGTGGCCTCGATGCTGTCCTGCTCCCTGCTCAAATACTCGGCCCGGACGGCGCTCAATTTCAGCTCCTACATCGTCTCCGACCATAGAATCGCGGTCACCCTCGGAGCTGAATACATGGGGAAATCCAACCGCTGGAACACACTCTGCGGACAGAATATGCTCACCGAGGAACTGCGTGGCAAGGGGCTGAACTTCGTGAACGACCATTTCTATCCCTACGCCCACGACCTCTCGCAGGGCACTGCCGGAGCCTTTGCCACGGCCGACTATGACTGCATGGGCTATGCCTCCGTCATGGCCGGAGCGCGGGCCGAGTTCTCCCCGAAATACGGCGGATGGTCTCCGGTCGTGCTTCCGACCGCCTCCGCGCGGCTCGACCTCAGAAAACTCTTCAGGATGAGGGGAGCGGCCGTGTCCTGTCTTGCGATAACCGGCAATCTTGGCGCGTCGATGTTTCAGGATGCGCTTCCATACGACTTTACGGACTATGTCGTGGCGACCCGACATTTTGTCCCGGCCGAGGGCGGCAGCCCTTTCTTCGACACGCTCGTGCGTCTATTGACGCGGGAATGGACGGCCGGGGTTGAGGCCGGGTTCATCGGCGGACGGGTCAGTCTCGCGCTGAAATACTATGACAGAAGAACTTCCGACCGCTTCTCCGTCTATGGATTCGGGCATCAGGTCGATGTCAGCGGCACGGCCATGTGGACAGGCTCCTCCCGCTCGCTTGCCCAGCGGCGGGAGAGCGTCATCGGAAACCGAGGAGTGGAACTCGATTTCGACGCCATTGTCCTTAGAACACATAACGCCTCGCTGAAACTCTACGGCACCGGCTCATACAACGCGAACTGCCTTCTTT
>CAVBPI010000233.1:1037-1988 GCA_963596955.1 bacterium
GACCATCCCGGGACAGGCGCATAACGGAGCCTACAGCACGGTCAGCGCAGAGGGTTTCCCCGTCGGGATGCTCTACGGCTACAGATATGACGCTGACGGAAATCCGCTGGACCTTACCGGCGAAGGTGAAATCACGGCCGCCGACAAGGTTGCTCTCGGCTCTTCCCTCCCACGCTGGCTCTGGTCCTTCGGGCTTGAGGCCCGTTGGGGCGGGGTCAGTGCCGAGGCGCTGCTCTACGGCTCGGCCGGCTACAGCGTATTCAATCCGGACGGGCGGACTGTCAGCGCCGGCTCGGACCTTAGGTTTGGACGGCTCGGGCTCGGCTATGACCTTCCGCTGAAAAAGATGAAGGCGCTCAAGTCATTGAGCGTCATTGCCGGAGCTGACAACATCTATCCGCAGCTGTGGACTGTGACGGCCGGTGTCAGATTCGGGTTTTAGGAATCAACTGAACGAAACAGATTGATGTTTGAGAAAAATAAGTTGCCTCAGATGAAGAGACTGATTATATTGATGATTTTTGTCCTCGCGGCGGCATTCCCGCTGTCCGCGCAGTCCCCGGATGCATCAACCGGGACTGTATCACCCCGAACCGTATCTCCCCGGACTGTGACCGGAACCGTGACCGACGGGAAAGGCGCGCCGGTAATCGGGGCGGTCGTGAGGCTTGCCGACGAGACCGGAACCGCTGCCGTCACGGACATTGAAGGACGCTACACCATAGACCTCAAATCTCCCGGGAATGCCCGGCTCAGCTTTTCCTGCCTCGGCTTCAGAACACAGACTGTCGAGGTTCAGGGGCGGGGACGCATCGACGTCGTCTTGCAGGAAGATGTTGAAAGCCTTGACGAGGTGGTGGTCGTGGGATACGGATATATGCGGAAGTCCGACCTCACCGGCGCCGTGAGCTCCGTGAAGATTGACGACAACGACGCGGCCAACTCCTCCTC
>CAVBPI010000233.1:1998-4618 GCA_963596955.1 bacterium
TCGACAGGATGCTCGTGGGCAAGGTGTCCGGAGTCAATGTCCTGAGCAGTTCCGCGGCACCGGATGCCGGAGTCGATATAAGGATACGCGGAACCAACTCGTTCAACTCCGACAACGAGCCGCTTTATGTGATTGACGGGGTCATCATAAACGGCGGCTCCGAGACCGTCTCGAACCTCTCCCACGGAACCGACAACAACGAGTCCAATATGCAGACAAACGGTCTGATGGGCATAAACTCGCAGGACATTGCCTCCATCGAGATTCTGAAGGATGCCTCCGCGACGGCGATTTACGGCTCTGAGGGAGCGAACGGGGTCGTCCTCATAACCACTAAGGTAGCGACACGGGACAGACCGACGATAACGGCGCAGGCCGGGGTGACCGTCGGGGTGGTCAACAGGCGGATGGATATGCTTGAGTTCGACGACTTCATGGATTTCGTGGCCCCGCGCAACCGGACGCTCGTGAGCCTTGTCTATGAGAATCCCGAGAACTACACGGAGCACCGCCGCGAAGGCCTCAAGGTAAGGCCGGTGAACTGGCAGAGCGAGATGCTGCGCCCCTCCGTCACCCAGTCATACTATGTCTCCCTCGCCGGCAGACCGTCCAAGACCTCCTACTTCACCTCGCTCGGATTCCGCAGGAACGACGGCGTGCTCTCCGGAACGGGCTTCAGCACCGCCACCGGGCGGCTCAACCTGTCGAGGACGGTGGGGAAGAACCTGAGCATAGACTTCAAGACCAACTTCTCATGGTCGCACACGGACATGACCCAATCGACTTCCGGAAACGCCGGGCTTCAGGGCAGCTTCACCCGCTCGCTCCTTGCCGCGAGGCCGTTCCGGACGCTCACGAACGAGGACATACCCGAAGAATCCGAGGACTTTGAATCGACGAGCACATCGACCCCGGACAAATGGCTCTCCGACTTCGTGAACACGAAGGACAAGATGAGGGTAATCCCGTCCGTGTCGGCACGCTACAAGTTCACGGGCTGGCTGAGCGCGAAGCTCTCGTTCGGCGGAGAGGTGAGCGTGACTGACACCGACCGCTTCAAGTCGCTGAGAATATCCACCTCCACGGGGACGACCGCAGCCGCGAGCAAGTACCTGAGCGCACGCTACAACGGGGACTTCACCCTCGACGTGAACAAGTCCTTCAAGGGCGGTCACAGGCTTTCCGGAAACATCGGCGGCTCACTCTCGCACCGGTGGACTGAGTCCGAGCAGATACTCGGCTGGGACATACTCCAGTACAAGGGAGGCACCGCATCGGTGAACACGGCCGGGAGCACTAAGGGCTGGTATTCGGAGTCCGACAACTCGATGATGTCCGCGTTCATGCGTGCTGTGTATAGTTATAAGGACAGATATGTGCTTACTACCACCCATCGTCTCGACGGCTCAAGCCGCTTCTCGCGCAAGAACCGCTGGGGCTATTTCCCGTCATTCGCCTTCACGTGGAGGATGTCGGAGGAACCGTGGTTCAGAAGCGGAACGGTCTCCATGCTCAAGTTCAGGGCCGGCTGGGGACAGGTCGGCAACCAGACCATCGGAAACTACAGGACGGTGCAGAACTGGTCGGTCGGAACGGTTCCGTCGAGCTATAACGACCCCGCCTACAGCCAGCTTGCCGTCTGGAGAAGCAACATCCCCAACCCGGACCTCCGCTGGGAGACCACGGAGCAGACAAATGTCGGGATTGACCTGAGCCTGTGGAAGGGACGGCTGTCGCTTTCGGTTGAAGGATATTACAAAAATACATACGACCTTCTCAAGAGCATGATAATCCCGTGGTCATCGGGCTTCGGCTCTGTGTCCATGAACTCTGGAAGCGTGCGCAATGCGGGAGTGGAGTTCAGCTTCGACTCCGTTCCGGTGAAGCTCGGAAAGCGCTTCGAGTGGACTTTGGGCGGGAACATATCCATGAACAGGAACAGAATCTTAGACATCGGCAGCGGAAAGGAAAGCTCGGAAATCCGGACTGATGCCTATGGTGGCAGCGTAAATGCGCCGTATTTCATGGGCGCGTCGCTCACCAACGGCTCTCCGTCGATAAACATCTTCGCGGAGGGGCTTCCGATGGGACTTTTCTATGCCTACAAGTTCGACGGCATCGTTCAGGAGGGCGAGACTGGGCCGGGCTTCGCCGCCGGTGAAACTCGCGGACCTGGGTATATAAAATACAGGGACCTGAACGGGAACGGCTACATCGACCCGGGCGACCGCTGCGTCGTGGGCGACCCCAATCCTGACTTCACCTTCGGCTTCAACACCTCGCTGCGATGGAAGAGCCTCATGCTTTCCGCCGCGTTCGTGGGCTCATACGGCAACGACATATTCAATCTGAACCTCAATTCGGACTGGAACGTCTCCAACACATCCACCAATGTCCGCCGGGAGGCCTACGTCAATGCCTGGACTCCGGAAAACCGCAGCAATGTCTGGCCCGCGGTCGGCAGCATGACCTCCGAGGACTACACCGACCGCTATTCCGACCGCTATGTCGAGGACGGCTCCTACCTCAGGCTCGCGAACCTGACGCTTTCCTACGACCTGCGGATAAGGAAGAAGGGCTCGGCTCTGAAGAGCATTACCATGGCTGCCACGGCCGGAAA
>CAVBPI010000234.1:0-445 GCA_963596955.1 bacterium
TGGCAACGCTTTTTGATGTGGACAGAACGGTTATAACCAAACATCTCAAAAATATTTTTGAGACGGGGGAAATACTCCAAAGCTCAGTATGTGCAAAATTTGCACACACTGCAGATGATGGTAAAACTTATAATACAATGTTCTATAACCTGGATGCCATTATCAGCGTCGGCTACCGCGTAAACTCCCGCCGTGCAACCCAGTTCCGTCAATGGTGCACATACATCTTGCGTCAATATGCCATTCGTGGCTATGTGGTGGACAAGAAGCGTATGGAGAACGGCTCGTTCATAGGAATTGACTATTTTGAGCAACTTTTGGAGGAAATACGCGAGATTCGACTGTCAGAGCGGAATTTCTATCAAAAATTGACGGATATCTATGCAACTGCAATCGACTATAACCCGAATGCGCCGACGACACGGGAGTTCTTCAAAAAAGTGCA
>CAVBPI010000234.1:455-2407 GCA_963596955.1 bacterium
AGTGCAGAACAAGATGCACTATGCCGTTCATGGCCATACTGCTGCTGAACTCATTGTGGAACGAGCCGATGCAGGCAAAGAACACATGGGACTGACAACCTGGGCGAAAGCACCTGACGGGAAAATAATAAAATCCGATGTGAACGTGGCAAAGAATTACCTGAAAGAAAATGAATTACAAGCGCTCGGACGATTGGTCAATGCATATCTCGATATAGCCAAGGACATGGCGGAACGGCACATTCCGATGACTATGGAAGACTGGGCAAAACGCATCGACAAATTCTTGAATGCAACGGACAGGGAGATTCTGCAAGATGCCGGTCACATCACGGCTGAATATGCAAAAAAATACGCCGAGGCCGAATTTGAAAAATACAGAGTTATTCAGGACCGTCTTTTCCGTTCAGACTTCGACAAACTTAACGGCAATGGATGGAACTTGACATTGGACACAGATGTCTAAGATTTCAATAAGCAAGTAAAGGCTGAATGTAGGCAAAAGCGTCTCCATGTATTCCCGCCATTCATTACAGAAAAGACGCCCGCGTGCGAATGGCTACTCTTCGGGCGGCAGGGATTGGAAATGTCGGGTGAAGAATACCTCCATAATGAACATTACACAGAATATGCAGGCTATCCAATACACTCCTGCGGGATTGTCCGGGAAAAACTTGTTTGCCAACGGAGTAGCCACTAGCGGAGAGAGGAACTGGCCGGCATAAAGGGCGGCGGAGAGAAGAGGCATCACCGTCGTGGCTGCGTCCTTTCCGGCCTTGATTGAGGCTATTGTGTTCAGGTAAGGAACACCTATGCCGTTGGCAATTCCGATAAACAGACAGCCGGCAAGCAGAGACGGGAGGCTTTGGGAAACTGCGAAAGAAAGGTAGCCAATCAGGAAGAATGCGGGGGCGAAATACTTGACAGCGCGTCTGAACAGCCGCATGACGGCACCGAACACAACACCGACAAGTGCCGCCACCACGTCAAGAGCCACCATGATGACAGTCACGGTCATCGGATCCAGACTCGTCGTCCTGACGCAGACAGCCGAGAAATTAGACGGGAATATGAAAAAACAGACCATCAGGAGCAGCATACCCAAAACAGAAGGATAGAATCTTTTGAGGTTACGAATGAAGCCTCCGGAACTGCTCGGTGAGTCAAGCCGTTCATCTGGCAGGAACAGGAGAACAAGAATCAGGACAAGAAGCCCCATTGAATAGACAAGGAAAGCGTAGTTCCATCCGACTTTGGCCAGCGCACCGGCAATCAGCGTCGCTATCACGCCGCCTATCTGGTTCATCGCGGCACAGAGTCCCATCAGCCGGGACTGTTCTTCCGGAGGGAAATAATAGGACAAAAGCCCTGTTGACAGCGGCATAATCATTCCGACGGACACGCCGAGCAGCGCACGCAGAATGAGTATCGCCGAGATGTCCTCAAGAAAGAATGCTCCCGTACCGGAAACAATGTACAGAATAAGGCCCGTCACGGCGATAGCCTTTGTTTTCATGATTCTGCAAAGAATTGGGAAACAAAGGTTTGTGATGATGATGAAAAGCGCCGGAAGGCTGACAATGAATTGAATCAAGAGATCGGACTTGTCGGAGAAATGCGCTTTCACAGCCCAAAGCGCAGGTGCCATCGCCGCTCCTGCCATGACTGTCAAAAGACTGATTGAGAGAATGGTGAACGTCAGTCGTCCGGAGATTTGTCTTGTCTGCATAAATTTGTTTTGAATGAATATCCGTGGAGTACGGGCTCTGCCAAGCCCGGATTCTTCAGTCGCTGTTACAGACGCTTACAAATCCGACGCGCAAAATTACAAAAAAAATCTGTTCGTTGCCGTGAGAATGGCTGAAAAAAAACGCTGAAAGACCATTGGCTGAAAAGTCGCTGAAAATGCCTAAATTTGCGGCGGCGTTAAAGCTATGTAAGCAAATTACATG
>CAVBPI010000234.1:2417-3237 GCA_963596955.1 bacterium
AGTTATTTTGAAAATTTTTAAAAACAAGCCACAAAGAAACGACATGACTGAAAAGAGAATCGTCTTCCTTGACTATGTGCGGGTGTTCGCCTGCTTTCTTGTGATGCTGGTCCACGCCAGCGAAAACTTCTATCCCGGGCCGGGCGCGACGGACATGGCCGGGCCGCAGTCGCTGCTTGCCAACGAGACGGACAGGCTCTGGGTATCATTGTACGACGGCTTTTCAAGAATGTCCGTGCCGCTGTTCATGATTGTGTCGGCGTTCCTTCTGGTGCCGATGAAGCCGGGGATGACGGCAAGGGAATTCTATAAAAGAAGATTCACGAAAATCCTTCCTCCGTTCCTCATCTTCGCCGTGCTCTACTCCACCATGCCGATGCTCTGGGGACAGATTGACGCGGCTACGGGTCTGCGCGACCTTGCACGTATCCCCCTGAACTTTCCGAGCCTCGCCGGGCACCTCTGGTTCATGTTCCCTCTCTTCGGGCTCTACCTTTTCATCCCGGTCATATCTCCGTGGCTCGAAAAGGCCGGCAAGAAGGAAGAGCGGTTCTTCATACTGCTGTTTCTGATTTCCACCTGCATCCCCTACCTCAACCGCTGGTTCGGAGAGGTCTGGGGACAGTGCTTCTGGAATGAATATCACCTTCTCTGGTACTTCTCCGGCTATCTCGGCTACCTCGTGCTCGCCCACTACATCCGCGTGCATCTGGACTGGAGCCGCAGGAAAAAGCTCGTCGTCGGAGCTGTCCTGGCCGTTGTCGGAGCCGTCGCCACCATACTCTCCTTCTATGTGCAGGCCACTCCGGGCGTGGTCATC
>CAVBPI010000234.1:3247-4593 GCA_963596955.1 bacterium
TCGAAACTCCGAAGCTCGAAATCGGCTGGGCGTTCTGCACGATCAACGTCGTCTGCCTCACGGCCGGAACATTTCTGATGTTCAGCTGCATAGAGCGGGAAAACGCGCCGAGGCTGATAATAAGGCTCTCGAAACTGAGCTACGGAATGTACCTGATGCACATCTTCTGGCTGCACCTATGGTCCGTCGTGTCAATCCAGACGCTCCATCTTCCGACTGTCGCGTCAATTCCGTTCATCGCGGTCTGCACATTCGTGTGCTGCGCCGTCACGACCGGACTCATATCCCGAATTCCCGGAAGCAAATGGATTGTCGGAGCGTAGGATTCGCGGATATAGAGATACGGAAATATATGAATATCAGTAAAATATATCTTTAAATATGAAGATTTCACATTTCTCGAAAAAACTCGTTTTCGGAATCATTCTTTGCCTCGGACTGTCCGTGACGGACGCCGTGGCGCAGGATTATTACGAAGACCACAAGAAAGGCGATCCGTACAGGTTTGAGGAGCCGGACGGTTTCGTATGGTACAAGGATGTCAAGAACGGGGCGGTGCAGGTCTATGACAAGGACATGAACGTCCTGATTCCGCGCTCGCGTGGCTACAAGAGCTGCACTTTCAAGGAAAGCTCCGGGATGTTCAGCCTCGGCAGGTTCTACACAAGCGCTGACGGAGAGAAGGTTACCCTCTATAAAGGACTCGCGAAGAAGGACGGAACGGAGGTCATCAGGTGGGAGAAGCACTACACGGGCGGCTACCGGACAAAGAAAGGGAACCGCTATGTCGTCAAGAAGGAGGATTTCATCGGGATATGCGATTCCACCGGACGCGAGTTGATTTCACCGGATTTGGGATATACGTCGTGCGTCGCCACACACGGCTGCTACAAGGTCAGTGACAAGAAATATGTCGGTCTGCATGACTACGAAACCGGCAAGGTCATGATTCCGCTCTCAAGGCACTACACCAGCCTCTCGTTCAACACCGTCAGGAACTACATCCCGGTGCGCCGCGGCGAACTCAAGGGGGGCGTGCCTGATGGACGGGACGGAGGTTGTGCCGCCGGTGTGGCATGACTGCGTCTATAACGACAAGACGCAGTGCTTCATGGTGAGGCGCGGCGCGGACAAGCTATGGGAAAGGTACCAGGAATAAATGCCTCCTCAATCTTTCCCAATAGAGTTCCTGTACAAATTCACTACATTTATCAAAATTTGTAGTATCTTTGTACAGGATTATTATATTATGCGCAACACAGAACGATTCATATCTTCTTCCTCCATTAAAGAACAAGGAAGGAGCAAGTATTACAAGATGCTTGACAAGGCGAAACAGGGCGAAC
>CAVBPI010000235.1:0-4591 GCA_963596955.1 bacterium
CGGCCAGATGTCTTCGATGCTTTCGTAGATTTCGCCGTCGTCTTCGAGTTCTTCGAGGTTCTCGATGACTTCGAGAGGGGCGCCGGAACGTGACGCGTAGTCAATCAGCTCATCTTTGGTTGCCGGCCACGGTGCATCCTCAAGTCTATAGGCCAGTTCAAGTGTCCAATACATATTTTATGTGTTTTAAAACGTTAATAATCAACAAATAAATATTCCCTTTTGGTTTGGGGCGGCAAAGATATATAAAAATTAGGTAATATGAACCCTTTTTTGCTTAATTTTGCATCGCCTTGAAGCCGGAATCCTCAATGGCAAAAACAATTCCATACGGCGACGGTGCGACAAAAGACATAAAATAAGGACAAAATGGCATACAGAAAGGAAGAAATATATGACCCTGAAGTGACGGCGGAAATTGCCGGGCATTATCGGGAAATATTGCGTCTGCTCGGAGAGGACACGGGACGCGAGGGGCTGCTGAAGACTCCGGAGCGCGTGGCGAAGGCGATGCAGTTCCTGACCAAGGGATATGAAGAGGACGGGGCGGAAATCCTCAGGAGCGCGATGTTCGAGGAAGAGTACAGCCAGATGGTTCTCGTGAAGGACATCGAGCTATACTCCACCTGCGAGCACCACCTGATGCCGTTCATCGGAAAGGCTCACGTGGCCTACATTCCGAACGGGCTCATCACGGGTCTGAGCAAGATTGCCCGCGTCGTGGAGTGCTATGCCAGAAGGCTTCAGGTGCAGGAGAGGCTCACAGTTCAGATTCGCGACTGCATCCAGGACACGCTCAGGCCGCTCGGAGTGGCCGTGGTCATCGAAGCCTCCCACAGCTGCATGTCCCTGCGCGGCGTGCAGAAGTCCAACGCCGTCACCGTAACATCCGCATTCTCCGGCGCGTTCCTCAACTCCGAACGAACACGCATCGAATTTCTGAACCTCATCCGGCAATAAGAAATTGTTTAAAAAATTTTTTTGGGGGGGCAGTCATTTGGCTTCCACTCCGTCCCGCGCGGCACATTCCGCGTTCGCGTGCGATGCTCAATTCAGCAGATCCTCAGGTTCGCATCCGAGAACTGATGCGAGATTGAGAAGCGAGCCGGCCTCGGCTTTCGTCATGTCCTGGTCAAGCTGTTCATAGGCACGAATCATCCTGAGTGATACGCCGGAACGTTCCGCCAACCCCCTTTGCGTAAATCCGGCAAGCCGTCTCTGCCGCTTCAGCCGGCTTCCTTCCCTTGCGCGGCTGCGTTCAATGACGGAAAGCGCCGTCTCCATGAATTTGCTCAGGTCGGCCTCATGGAAAGCCGGATACATCCTCCGAACCTCACCGGCAGACATTCCCCATCTTTTCAGGTTTGCAAAACCCGTCCCTACATACCACTGGAGGTAGGCGGACGCCCACCCCGTCCAGAACACGTCCGAGCGGTTTCCCAGCACATAAGTAACTGTGCCGCAACTTTCTCCGGCAGTAAAAATGACCTCGTTCGCCAGTTCTATGCCGGACATTCCCGCCAGATAACGAGGATTCCCGGACTCAAACTGACGGATTGCATCGCTCACGAGCATTCTGTCATAGAATCCGTCCATTCCCCCGGGACAGACCAGCGCTCCGTAGTCCATCATAACGGCAAAGTTCTGCATCGCATCCTCAAGGTAAATCCCGTCGTAGGCGCGAATCATCATTTTTCCATCCATTTCTCACAATATCAATTACATATGTCTCTTCCAGCACCGTTCCCCTACTCTTCTCATCTCTGAAATCCTCCCTTGCTTTCCGGTCCCTCGCCGTCCTTTGGGGATAGTATGTCCCATTTTCAGCAGGGACAGCCCTCAGAAATTTTATCTGCCCGAATGATCTTTCGCTCTTCAGCACAATCTGCTCGCCGAGTGCCCCCAGCGTCATCGCCCTCCCGAGCTGCTCAAGTGAAATCGTGTTGTTCAGGAATGCCGATGCAAACGAGAAATATGAATCATCCGCCCGATACCCTCTGATGACATCGTATTCCTCGTATGGAGGAAGGAATGTTTCGAGCATATATGCCCTTGCCGTCGCAGCAATTCCCTGGCTGACAACGAATGTCCTGTTCTTCAGCAATATGGACATCCAATTGAGAATATGATAACGTCTATCAGACAAATCGAGAACCGTAAGCCCCTCCCAATCCAGCTCATATTCATTGGCAAACCCGTCCCTGTTTTCCGCACAGGCCCATTCCTTTGCCAATTCCAGATGCTCCGTGCAGTAGAATCCCAGCCCATAATCATTCCGCGCATTCCCCACACCGAAAGCAGGCCGCCCGATGACATTCTCCGAACCGTGATACAAAATGCTCGCCCCCATAAAACTCCCGTTATAACGATACTTTTGCAAAAATACGACATAAATTCCTTTATTCCAAATCTCCACGTCCTCATGCCGCGCGCATGACTATTCGATAAAAATGTGTAGTAAAAGGTATTTGGCGACTGCAGATATTTGTCCCGGCTTGTTCAAAAAAAGAAAAAACATACAAAAAGAGAAAAAATGATGCAACAATCCGGTCAAACAGCATGAAATGACGGGGTGTCGGGGTTGCTCCTGAAACATATTTCACTAACATTGCAGCCGCGGTTTCTCAGTCGGAGTCGCGAATGTCCGTTCTTACGGCAATGACGCATTAACGATTTAAAGATATATGTTTATGGAAGAGACACAAAGACTCTGGGGATATGACCCACTGATTTCACCTTACGAATTTCTTGCGGACGGGGACGAACCGGACTACGGACATGACGATTTCACCGCCGAGGAACTCGCCTGCCTCAACAGGACATTTGCCGACATTCTGTCCGACGAGGGATTCAAGGCCGTATTCTATTCCGCCGACAACTCCGACCTGCTCGTCGAACTGGTCAATGTGATGCTGAACGGATGCCGAAGGGCAACGAGGCTGACTCATCTCCGGAACGAGTTTTCCGCGCCCTCCTCCGACGGCAGACGATCGTGGCTCGACATCACCTGCATCGACGAAAGCGGAAACCTCTTTGACGTCGAGGTGCAGAGACGGAGCACCGGAAGCACGTTCAGACGCTTTGTAAGCTACGCCTGCAAGACCTACGAACTCGGGCTTCAGTTCGAGAACAGGAATGAGGAGAGGGGAAGGACGGGGAACATGGACGGAGGCAAGGACGTCGAGCCATCAAAGTTCTACCGCCTCAAGCCGACATACGTCATCGTCATACTCGAGTCTCGAGTCGAAGCCGAACACCGAGGAGGGCGTGACATACGGACAAAGACTATATTCACACTACACGATGAAAGAAATCCGCACAAATGAGGTTGCTCCTTCAACAATAAACATTATATTCGCGTCGTTGGCGTTCTTCGACAAGAATGCGGATGAATGCACGACTGACTTCGACCGCTGGTGCTATATGTTCAAGCACCTCGGGGAACTGACCGACGCTCGCGAGGGTTTCCGGGACAAGGTCATGTGCAGGCTCATGAGCGCAGCGAGGATTGCCAACTTCAACAGGAAACAGAAGAAACTTTATATAAATGTTGCTATGGACAAGGAATACACTAAAGAATTGATTTACGAGAACTGGATTGGAGGAAAGAAGGTGGGGCGTGAAGAAGGGCGTGAAGAAGGGCGCAAAGAGGGACGTAAGATGGGGATTATGGACACGGCAAGAATTGCGCTTATCAACGGGATAGCGCCAGAACTTGTCGCGAAAATTACGGGGATGAATCTGGAGAGCGTTCTGGCTCTCCGGTGATGGCAATCCCATTGGAAAACAGGAAACAAGCTAAGTTCCGATAAGCTGCCGTCAGATTGAGGTTTCGAATTCCTTGAGGAAGCGGAGGTCGTTTTCGAAGTAGTTGCGGAGGTCCTTGACCTGCCATTTCAGCATGGCTATGCGCTCGACGCCCATTCCGAAGGCGAAGCCGCTGTATTTCTTGCTGTCGATGCCGGAGGCCTCAAGGACGTTCGGATCGACCATGCCGCAGCCGAGGATTTCGAGCCAGCCGGTTCCCTTGCAGATGTTGCAGCCCTTGCCGTGGCAGATGTTGCAGCTGACATCGACCTCTGCGGAAGGCTCCGTGAACGGGAAGTAGGACGGACGCATACGGATTTTCGTCTCCGGGCCGAACATCTCGCGGGCGAAGAGGAGAATGGCCTGCTTCATGTCGGCGAAGGTCACGCCCTCGTCGATGTAGAGCCCCTCGACCTGATGGAAGATGCAGTGTGCACGGGCGGAGATGGCCTCGTTGCGGAAGACCCTGCCAGGGCAGACGATGCGGATAGGAAGCGGAAGCTTCTCCATGGCACGCACCTGAACTGAGGAAGTGTGGGTGCGGAGGAGAACCGGATTATGTCCGGAAGTCACGAAGAAGGTGTCCTGCATATCGCGCGCGGGATGCTCCGGCGGGAAGTTCAGGGCCTCGAACACGTGATAGTCGTCCTCTATTTCCGGTCCTTCGGCGACATCGTAGCCGAACTTGCGGAATATCTCGACGATTTCCTCACGGACTATTGAGACCGGGTGGCGTGAGCCGAGAGCGACGGGGTCACCGGGGAGCGTGCAGTCGAACGACGGG
>CAVBPI010000236.1:0-4559 GCA_963596955.1 bacterium
AAGAAAAAGTTGGTAATGCCTACCAACTTTTTCTTATAGGAAAGTAAATGTTCTGCTTAGGTAACGCTCAGTTCTCAATCGGACGGAGGGTGTAGCTGAAGGTCATCTCGTGAGGCTTGACGCGATATTCCTCGCGAGGGAGGGCGCTCCATGAGTCGATGCAGCCAAGCCCCATCTGGACGAGGTCGAAGTTCACGAAGGTCTGGCCGTTGGAGCGCTGGTTCTCGAATGCGAGGGCCTTGAGCTTGAGGGAGTGGCGGGTGCCGCTCTTGAGAAGGTCCATCTGCTCGGTGGAGAACGGAAGCGCGGAGGCGGAGAACGGCGCGTCGGATGAGATTTCAATGCCGGTGCCGTTGTCGTTCAGGACGCGGAACCACTTGAGGGCCGTCTTCGTGCCGGACTCCTGAGGGCGGACATAGCCGTAGTGATACTGGTCCTCGACCCTCTGCGAGTAGAGTCCCATGAGGGCCGCGGAGTTGCGGTCGGAGTAGTTTTCGAAAGGACCCTTGCCGAAGAACTCTATGTTCGAGAAGTCGCCCGGCATCGCGAGACGCATTCCGAAACGTCCGAGAAGAGGAGCCTCGGAAAGCTTGCCGGCATCCTTGAGGGATTCGCTCACGGCAATCGTTCCGTCGCCGTATATATTATATGTCACCACAATCTTCGCGAAGTCCCCGAACTGTGCATATTCGGTCACTACCTGAACGAAGTCGCCCTTGTCCTCGAAGCCGAACGATGCGGCCTTGTACTCGGCGTCCCTCCAGAGCTTCTGACCGGCCGGCAGCTTGTCGCCGCGGTAGTTCGCGCCGAGGTCGTTCTCGGTCGCCGCACGCCACAGGCACGGTTCGAGCGGCTGGCGGAGAAGCGGCTTTTCATTGAGGGTGTAGCTTACGAGCGCTCCTGTCTCCCTGTCGAAGGTTGCCTTCCACACGTCCGCACGCTCGGCAAGCACGCCCTCGTAAGGCATGATTCCGTAGAACGATACGGTACTTTCGCCGTCAGCGACCTGAAAAGTGTGGACTTCAGGAACATAGGCGGCATCAGGGGCCGCGGCGATGCGAATCTGGTCGTAGGCCACCTCGCTGCCCGCAGGCAGGATGCCGTCCTTCTTACGGAGCTGATAGCTGACGTTCAGATAGACGTCGTGTCCCTCAAGGGAGCCGCCGCAGGCTTCAAGCACGTCGGCGGCGCTGTAGCCGAGCACCACCGTGCCGGCAGACTGAGGGGCGATGCCGAGCCTTTCCGGAGCATGGCCGCTGAGCACCGCCTCGCCGTCGCACTCGACAGTCCAGACGAGGGTGTAGCGGGAGAGGTCTATGAAGAAGTTCTCGTTGAAGACGCTCACCCTGCCGTCAAGGGCTGCTTCAGGAGCGGCCGTGGTGTGGATGCTGCGCTGCTGATAGGCCGCCTCGTAGGCGTGCGGATGCAGGCTGCGGTCCGAGGCGATGACGCCGTTGCAGTTGAAGGAGTCGTTGGTCGGGTCGTAGGCGTTGAAGTCGCCGCCGAACGCGAAGATGTGGTCGGTGCCGTACTTGGAGGCATCCACAGGCCACTTGAGCGCCTGGTCCTCGAAATCCCAGATGAAGCCGCCCTGATAGTGAGGATACTTCCTGATGAGGTCCCAGTACTCCTTGAATCCACCGAGGGAGTTGCCCATGGCGTGCGCGTACTCGCACTGGATGAGCGGCTTGGTCGGATTGGAGTTGAGGTATTTCTCGCAGCGGTCATACCACCAGTACATCGGGCACACGATGTCCGTTCCCTTGGCTTCCGGCTCATCCACAGCACGCTCGTACTGCACCGGACGGGTGCCGTCAAAGCCCTTTATCCATGCGTAGGAGTCGGCGAAGTTCTGTCCGTAGCCGGTCTCGTTGCCGAGACTCCAGATGATGACGGAAGGGTGGTTGTAGTCGCGAAGGACCATGCGCTGTCCCCTCTCGACAATGGTCTTGTTATAATCCGGATTCTTTGCAAGCGCCTTGTCGCCGTAGCCCATGCCGTGTCCCTCGACGTTCGCCTCATCGACGACATAGAGTCCGTACTTGTCGCAGAGGTCGTACCACATAGGGTCGTCCGGATAGTGGCAGGTGCGCACCGCGTTGAAGTTCAGCTGCTTCATGATGAGGATGTCCCTCTCCATGTCGGCCGGAGACACGAGGTAGCCCTTGTATGGATTCATCTCGTGGCGGTTCACGCCCTTGATGAGAATCGGCTGGCCGTTCACGAGCAACTGTCCGCCCTTGATTTCGACGGTTCTGAAGCCGAACTTGAGCGATGCTGTCTGGGTCTCCACACCCTTCTTGTCAAGGGCAATCATCTCAAGCGTGTAGAGGTTCGGGGTCTCCGCCGTCCACAGACGCGCAGAGGCGAGCCCGCCCTCGATGCTCACCGTCGGCAGCCCGTTCTCAGACTTGGCCTTGGAGTTCACGGCGGCGTCACCGGATGCGGCAATCGCGCCGTCACCATCGACAATCTGCCAGCGTACCTTAGCCACGCCCGGGGTCGTCTCCGCCCAGATGCTGTAGTGGCCGTCGGCGGCGGCGTTCACGCGGATGTTCTCCACGCGCTTCTTCGCCTTCGAGAATACATAGATGTCGCGGGCGATTCCGCCGAGCCTCCAGAAGTCCTGGCACTCGACATAAGTTCCGTCGCACCAGCGGAAAATCTCCAGCGCAATGCTGTTCTCGCCCGTCTTTACAAACTTTGTGATGTCGAAGCGGGCCTCAAGCTTTGAGTCCTCGCTGTAGCCGACCTCCTTGCCGTTCACCCACACATGGACGTTGGAAGTCGCCGAGCCGATGTGCAGGATGATGTCCTGACCCTTCCACTCGTCGCCGAGAAGGAAGCTGTGGCGGTACTGTCCCACATAGTTGTGCTCGTCCGGAACAATCGGAGGGGTGTATGGAGCGTGGCCGTCCCAAGGATAAGGAATGTTCACATAAATCGGGTCGCACCAGCCGTTCACGTCCCAGAGTCCCGGAACCGGCATCGTGCCCCACTGCGAGTCGTCGTAGCCGTCCTTATAGAAGTCTATCGGGCGCGTGTGCAGGTCAGTGTTGAAATTGAACTTCCAGAGTCCGCTCAGGCTGAGCTTGAGCCCGTCCGTCTCGAAAGTCGTAGTCATCGGCAGACGGTTGATGGCGTTCACGTTCGGATCCTTCCACGGTTCGGTCATATCCTTGCCGGAGGCATTCGTCGCAAAGGCCATCAGGCCGAGCGAGATACAGATGAATGAGGTGATTTTTCGCTTCATTATTATGTTATTATATTTAATGTTAATATTCCATAGAACGGGAATATCCCCAAAATCTACTCAATCGGGATTGTTCAAAGATACGGAAAATCGGAAGACGCAGCAAGAAAATAAATCCGGATTCGGAAACATTTGCTCCAAATCCGGAAATAATTGCAGATTTCGCTAAATAATTTCTATGTCATCCGCATGAACCCAGCCCTGGCGGCCGTCGGAAATCTCGATGTTGGTCCATGCGCCCACGGAGTCGATTATCCTGACCTTCGTGCCTTCGTGAAGGATGAAAAGGTCCATCGTGCCCTCCGGAGAGGATTTCGTGGATATGACCGGCTTCATGACTATGGCCTCGTCGCGGAGGAAATAGTCGTTCCTCTGATGGAGCGAAAATCCGAGGGCCGTGCCTCCGAGAAGGATGCATACGATTGCGGATATGAATCCAGTGCGCTTCCAGCCGACGGTAGGGGCGAGGAAAAAGAGAAGAGCCATCGCGCAGGCAAGAGCGAGAAAGACTATGAATATGACTGCCCATGCGTCCGAGTCGAGGATGTAGCAGAACTTGCGCGTCCATGTTTTAAGGACAAACTCCGGAACCGACTCGATGCGGTCCTGAGTGCGACCTGAGGCAAATTCGAGGTTGTAACGGGCGTCGGAGAAGGACGGGTCCAGCTTGAGGGCGCGCTCGTAGTTCACGATTGCCTTGCCGAGATTGTCGGCCTTGAACCATGCATTGCCGAGGTTGTAGTAGAGCTGCGGTGACTCAAGCCCGAGAGTGGCAATCATCTCGTAGCCGTCGGCGGCATCCTGCCAGCGGCCTTCCGTGTAGGCGGCGTTGGCGCTGTCCCAGAGCTGCTGAGGGTAGTCCTTCTGCGGCTGGACGGCGGAGCGGGACTGCGCGGCTGCCGGCTGTTCCGGCTGCGGTGCGGAAGAGTTTTCCTGCGCCTGTGCCGGGAACGAGGTGAGTGCAAGGGCGAGGACGACCACGGCTGCGCCTGTCGGCAGTTTATTTCCTGATTTCATGCCCGAACGTGTTGAATTTCTTATTGAACTGTCTATTGTCGATATGAGCTCGGCTGCCTTGTCGAAGTGCGCCTGCATGGCCTCGCTGCCTGCGGAAGGAGAGTAGCGGGCGAACTCGCAGTCGTCGATGAGTCCGACGAACGCCGTCACGGTTTCTTCCGGAACTCCGCCCTCGGCAAGCCTTGAGGAGATGTTTTCCTTGTTCAGTTCGGACATAGGGATGTTGAGTTTGTCGGAGATGAAGCCGAGCAGAGCCTTGTGAAGCTCCTCATAGAATGCTGTGTAGAGG
>CAVBPI010000237.1:0-3963 GCA_963596955.1 bacterium
GACCCGCTCGACCTCATCGCCAAGTACGGCGCGGATGCGGTGCGTCTTGGAATGCTCCTTTGCAGTTCGGCGGGAAACGACATCCTCTATGACGAGTCGCAGATTGAGCAGGGACGTAATTTCGGCAACAAGATTTGGAACGCCTTCAGGCTCATCACGGGCTGGACTGTTGATGCTTCACTTGAGCAGAGCGAGGCTTGTGCGGTGGCAGTCAGGTGGTTCGGCAACAAACTCAACGCCGTTGCCGCGGAAGTGAACGACCATTTCTCCAAGTTCAGAATCTCTGACGCGCTGATGGCCGCCTATAAGCTCTTCTGGGACGATTTCTGCGCGTGGTATCTCGAACTCGTGAAGCCTGCGTACGGTTCGCCGATTGACGCTAAGACCTATGAGGTCACGCTTGAGTACTTCGAGAGCCTTCTGAAGATGATTCACCCGATTATGCCGTTCATCACCGAGGAACTCTGGCACGCCGTGAAGGAAAGGGGCGAGAATGCCACAATCATGTTCGAGAGATACCCGGTTGCCGGAGAGAGCGACGCGAAGTATATCGCTGATTTCAATCTGGCGTGCGATGTGGTTGCCGGAGTGCGCAACATCCGCCAGCAGAAGGGGCTCTCTCCGAGGGAACCGCTCGGGCTATTCATTGTCGGGGACTGGTCTAAGGATATGGAGGCCGTTGTCGTCAAACTTGCCAATGTCAGCGAGATACAGCACGTGACTTCGATTGATGATTCGCTTGCTGGCGTGTCGTTTATGGCTGGTACGGTCAAGGCATTCGTTCCGCTGGAAGGGCTTGTCGATGCCGCGGAGGAGATTGCCAAGCTTGAGGGTGAGCTGAAATATCTTCAGGGATTCCTCAGGTCCGTGCGCGGGAAGCTTTCCAACGGGAAGTTCGTCTCCCATGCGCCGGAGGCGGTGGTTGCGGCCGAGAGGAAGAAAGAGGCTGACGCGCTCTCGAAGATAGAGAGCATAGAGCATTCTCTCAAAGCCCTCAAGTCTTGACGACACGAAAGCCTGCAAGAATTGCCAAGTCGCTTATTTAAAGGTTAAGACATGATAGAATCTACACTATATCTTGAAGTCCGCTACTACGAGACTGACCAGATGGCGATAGTCCACCATTCGAACTACATACGCTATTTCGAGTGCGGGCGGGCTAAGCTGATGAAGGATGTCGGCTTCCCTGTCGAGCGGATGGAGAGCGAGGGAGTGATGACGGCTGTCGCCGCCGTTACGGCTCAGTACAAGGCTCCGGCAAGGCTCGGAGATACCCTGCGCATCGTGACGCGGCTTCCGCAGCTTCCGACGGCTAAGATGCTGTTCGAGACCGAAATCTACAACCAGGACGATGTCCTGCTCTGCACCGGGACGGTGAAGCTCGGCTTCATCGACGCTGACACGCGCCGTCCCCGCAGGTGTCCGGAAGACTTGCTGGAGGTGATAGGGAAGTATTACGATTAGTCCGGTTCCGGTCGGAAGTTTACGAGAATTTAATGACGAAATTTTAATAGAGAAAAGATTATGTTGACAGTTTTACCACTCGGAGTCTTTGGAATGTGGCAGGTTGTCCTGATTGTCCTTGTTATTCTTCTCCTTTTCGGAGGCAAGAAGATTCCTGAGCTCATGCGCGGGCTCGGACACGGAATGAAGAGCTTCAAGCAGGGAATGAAGGACGCCGACAAGGAAATTCAGGAGATAAAGAAAGAAATAGAGACCACTCCTGAGGAAATCAAGGACGCTGACAAGAAGTAAAGTTTTCCGATGGCCAAGGATAGTCAGGCGGAAATGTCTTTTTGGGACCATCTTGACGCGCTGAGGGGAACGCTGCTCCGCTCGGCGGGTCTTGTTTTAGTGCTGGCCGTCATCCTGTTCGTGCTCAAGGACTATTTCTTTGACCTGGTGATGCTTGCGCCGACTCGCCCGACGTTCCCGATGTACCGGCTCTTCGGCATGAACCCGGAGATTTCGCTGATAAACTATGACCTGACGGCCCAGTTCATGGTTCATCTTGAGACTTCGCTGCTCGGGGCGCTTGTCCTCGGAGCACCGTATATATGTTACGAAATCTGGAAATTCATAGCTCCTGCGCTCTACGAAAGGGAAAAGAGGCCCGTGCGTAAGGCATTCCTGTTCGCGGGCACGCTTTTTTATGTCGGACTCGCCGTGGGGTATTTCGTGCTTCTTCCCTTCATCGTCGATTTCTTTCAGAGCTATACTGTCAGCCAGATGGTAAAGAACACGATTTCCCTGAGTTCGTACATATCGACTTTCTTTTCGACGGTTTTCTCGATGGGGCTCGCATTCGAGTTTCCGGCGATCATCCTCGCTCTGTCGAGCATGGGGCTTCTGCACCGGAGCACATTGAAGAGCCACAGGAAACACGCGCTCGTGATTCTGATGATTATAGCGGCGGCAATCACTCCTGCGGACATAATGTCGATGATTGTGGTGACGATTCCGCTTTATCTGCTCTATGAGTTCAGCATCCTGATTTGCCGAAAGGACGAACCTGAAGAGGAGGGGGATGATGCTGATGCGGATGAGAGCGAGGCGGACGAAGGGGATAATAAGGAATAAAAGTGAAGAGACAATGATTTCAATAAATTCACTGACAGTTGCATACGGGGGCTTCACGCTTCTGAACGACATAAACTTTCACATCAGCGAGCAGGATAAAATCGGTCTTGTCGGGAAGAACGGAGCCGGCAAGTCAACGATTCTCAAGCTGATATGCGGACTCCAGACCCCGACTTCCGGAAAGGTTTCCGTGCCTTCAGGCGTGAAGATCGGTTATCTGCCTCAGATTATGGAGCATCACCGCGGCAAGTCCGTGATTGACGAGACCATGACTGCCTTTCAGGAGATGTTCGACATGGAGGCCGAACTTGACCGAATCACGGCCGAACTTGCCGAAAGGACTGACTACGAGTCCGACGCATATCAGAGACTCATAATCTCATTGAATGATATAAATGACCGTCTGTCAATCATAAAGACCGATTCACCTCAAGCTTTTGCTGAACGCACGCTTATGGGACTCGGATTCAAGTATGACGAGCTTCAGAGGCCTACTGAGACTTTCAGCCAGGGATGGAACATGAGGATTGAGCTGGCAAAGATTCTGCTCGGAAACCCGGACGTGCTCCTGCTCGACGAGCCGACTAATCACCTCGACATCGAGTCTATCGAGTGGCTTGAGGGGTATCTCAAGGAATATCGCGGTTCGATGGTGCTGATTTCGCACGACAGGAAGTTCCTCGACAATGTCACGAACAGGACCGTGGAAATCATGCTCGGACACATCCATGACTACAAGGTGCCGTACAGCAAGTATCTGGAACTCAGGAAGGAGCGCATCGCCCAGCAGAAGGCCGCCTACGAGAACCAGCAGCGGATGATTGAAAAGACGGAGGAATTCATCGAGCGTTTCCGCTACAAGCCGACCAAGTCCAATCAGGTGCAGTCCCGCGTGAAGCAGCTTGAGAAGCTGGAGCGCATAGAGGTGGACTTGGAGGACAAGTCGGCGCTTGCCGTGAAGTTCCCGCCGGCGCCGCGCTCGGGAGACATTGCATACAAGGCCGTTGACCTGACGCTCGGCTATGGGGACAAGGTTGTTTTTTCCGGCGCGAACATTGAGGTCAAGCGCGGTGAGAAGGTCGCCCTTGTCGGCAGGAACGGCGAGGGAAAGACCACGCTGATGAGGGCAATCATGGGTGAGCTGAAACCGATGAAGGGGGAGTCCCGGGTCGGGTATAACGTGAACATCGGCTATTATGCTCAGAATCAGGAAGATGTCCTCGACAAAAACGACACTGTCTATGAGACGCTTGACCGCATAGCCGTGGGGGATATCCGTCTGAAGCTGCGGGACATACTTGCCGCCTTTCTCTTCAAGGGCGAGGACATAGACAAGAAGGTCGCCGTGCTTTCCGGAGGGGAGCGGGCGCGTCTCGCCATGGC
>CAVBPI010000237.1:3973-4548 GCA_963596955.1 bacterium
GCGAAGCTGATGCTGCGTCCCTACAATCTGCTGGCGCTCGACGAGCCGACCAACCACATGGACATCCTTTCCAAGGATATTCTGAAACAGGCGCTGAAGTCTTATGACGGCACGCTGATAATAGTCTCGCATGACCGTGATTTCCTTGACGGGCTGGTTGACAAGCTCTACGAGTTCCGCGACGGCCGGGTGCGCGAGTTTCTCGGGGGAGTGTCCGATTTTCTGGAGGCGCGCCGCATAGAGAATCTCAATGAGCTTGAGCGCCATGCGAAACCGGCTGCGGAACAGGCTGTCGCGGCGGAAGCTGCGGTTAGGAAAGAAGCCGCTCAGCAGGAGTATCAGGCCAAGAAGTTCATTTCCAAGGAGGAGCGCAAAATCAGGAACAGGATTTCGTTTCTGGAAAAGAAGATTGACGAGTGCCAGGCGCGGATGAAGGAGATAGAAGGCGTGCTTGCCTCCCCGTCGCCGTCGGACGACTATATGGAGCTGACACGCGAGTTCCTTGAGCTGAAGCGCGACCTGGATTCCATGACGGATGAGTGGGCGGAATTATCTGACAGCGTCGAATCCTAATC
>CAVBPI010000238.1:0-4512 GCA_963596955.1 bacterium
GTTCAGGATGTTCCGCACCGGAGCCAAAGCCGCCGTAATCCTTAATTTGGGGGTCTTTTTCATCGCAAAGTTTCTCTTTTTTGTTAAAACCTACAAATATAGTAAATTTTATGCAGTGACGAGACTGCGCAAAGATGTCTCACTGCGTTCGGCATGACAGGGAAAATAAAAACCGGCAAGGGGAATTGCCGGTTCAATATTGGTGTTCGACGGTCTTCGATGTGAAGAATCGTGTGACAGTCGAATATATGTCGGGAATATATTACTCCGCAGTGTCGTCGTCGCCGTTGGAGTACTGGGATATGTTGTCGTCCGGAAGAGCATCGCCGTTCTCCTCGCCTGATGCGTCGTCCTCATCGTCGTCGTCATCGCTGTCGAGCCACCTTTCGATGTCCTCGGCGGCGTCGGTGCGAATCTTTATCTTCACGAGGCATATGGCGTCGTCGGTCTCGATTGTCACGGCATAGAACGACGTGCCGTCCGGCTTAGGATATTCCTTCAAATCAGGGAGATAGTCGCTGAATCCCTTGGGGTATTTCTCGTTGAACGCGGCAGCCAGAGCCTCGTCCATATTCTCGTAGCTTACTACGCGTCTTTTCTTCGTTTCCATATCGTTTTTTCCTTTTTTCAAATTGCGATGCAAGTATAAGACTATTTTTCTATATGGCAAAAATTTTTTGCATCACTGTTTAATTTTTTGCAGCGATATTTTTTTCCGAATTGCCAAAGACTGTTCAAGCTTCGAGAATTTCCTTTATCTCATGGGCGGACGAGACCACTTTCCACGGGTGGAAGGACGCGACGGTTTCGGCGGGACAGAAGCCGTAGGTCACGCCTATCGCACGGACGTCGGCGTTGGCGGCGGTGCGCATATCAATGTCCGAATCCCCGACATAGATGATGTCCGAGAGCCTTGCGCCGGACTCCTCGGCAATCTCAAACACGACCTCAGGGTCGGGCTTGCGGGCGACGCCTTCGCGCTGGCCGTGTATGGAGCTGAAACGGATGTCGGGAAAGAGCTTGCCGAGGAGCATTTCGGTGGCCGCCTGATACTTGTTGGAGGCGACGGCTATTTTTGCGCCCCGCGACCGGATGAAGGAGAGGAGTTCAGGGATTCCGGGATATGGCTTCGTGTTGTCCGCGAGATGGATGTTGTAGTAGGCGCGGAAATCGTCCAGCAGGGACTCCGCAAGCTGTCTGGAGCCTTCCGGGAGCGCCCGTTCCATGAGCTTGCCGATGCCGTTGCCGACGAACTTGTAGTAGGCCTGAAGAGGGTGCGTCGGGTAGCCGTGCAGAGTCAGGGTGTGGTTCCCCGCCGCGGCGAGGTCGGCGACGGAATCAATGAGAGTCCCGTCGAGGTCGAATATGAAAAGTTTGTCTCCGATATACATCTTTATGCGGCTCCGCCGGTTCTGATTCTCCGCCGGAGCCGCACTCCCTTAGCAAAAAGTACGCCCTACGCCAACAAAAGCGCGGCCGAATCTGTTGAATCCGCCTCAAATCAACCGAGACCGCCCCGTATCAATAAAGCCCGCCGTTTATGCCGATGCACTGGCCGGTGATGTAGGCAGCTTCTTCAGAGACGAGAAAACCGACCAGCGAGGCGACTTCCTCCGGCGTGCCGAAACGACCGGCAGGAATGGTTCTGCGAAGCTCCGCCTCGTCAAGCCCCTCGACCATATCCGTGCGTATGAAGCCGGGAGCCACTGCATTGACGGTCACGCCCTTCCTGGCAACCTCCTGGGCCAGGGCCTTGGTCGCGGCGATGAGCCCTCCCTTTGCCGCGGAGTAGTTGCACTGCCCCGGCAATCCCTTGAGCCCGGAGAGGGACGCGACATTGACCACACGTCCGAACTTTCTGAGAATCATCGGCTTAATCAGCAGACGAGTCACATTGTAAAACCCGCCGAGGCTCGTGTCGAGCACCATGTCCCAGTCCTCGTCCTCCATCCAGACAAGCAGATTGTCGCGGCGCACTCCGGCATTGTTCACCAGGACCTCAACATACTCCCCCGGATGTCTGTCCGCCCATCCGTTCAGGGCATCGGAGACGGCCGCCCTGTCCGCCACGTCGAACTTCAGCAGTTCCCCATCGCCGCCGGCCTCCCGGACCAGGTTCAATGTCTCCAGAGCCTTAGCCTCATTGGAAACATAGTTCACAATCACATAATATCCCCTCTTTGCCAGTTCGGCACACACCGCGCGTCCTATTCCACGGCTGCCGCCGGTAACCAATGCTGTTTTCATATATTTCGTTTTTCTTGCGGGACGGCGCTAACGCATATCCCTGATTATCAATGATGAATTTGTCCCTCCGAAGCCGAAGGAATTGGAAAGGAATGTGTCAAAGCGCTTCTCGACGCGCACGGAAGGTATGAGCAGGTGCGCGGAGTCCTCGTCCGGATTCTCAAAGTTGAGGTTCGGGGCGATGAAGCCGCCCTTCATCATCAGCAGGGAATAAATCACCTCGCTGGCTCCGGCCATCCACATCTCGTGCCCGGTCTGGGACTTGGTGCTCGTGACCTCGACGCTCCGCTCTCCGAAGACCCTCAGGAGAGCCTTAGCCTCGTTCGCGTCCCCGACGTGGGTGGAGGTTGCGTGGGCGTTGATGTAGCCGATGTCGGAGGCGTGAAGTCCGCAGCGGCGCAGGGCCATCTCAAGGGAGCGCACCGGTCCATCGACGTTGGGAGAGGATATGTGGTCGCCGTTGGAGGAGAAGCCGTAGCCGAGCACTTCGGCGAGAATCGGAGCGCCGCGACGCACCGCGGACTCGTAGCTTTCAAGGATTACCGTCGCGGCGCCTCCGCTCGGGACAAGGCCGTCACGGTCGCGGTCAAAAGGCCGCGAGGCCTGCGCCGGAGCGTCCTCTCGGGTGGAAAATGCGGAAATCCCGTCGAAGGAGCAGACTGCCCACGGGTTGACTTCCTGCGCTCCGCCGCAGACAACCATGTCCTGCAGCCCGTCCGCAATCAGCAGGGAGGCCAAGCCGATGGCGTGCGAGCCGCTGGCACAGGCTCCGGAAACGGTCATGTTTATGCCCCTGAGGCGGAAGATGCAGCTGAGGTTCATCGTCACGGTGGAGTTCATCGACTGGAAGATTGCGCCCGAGCCGCACATCACCGTGTCCCCTTTTTCCCGGACGGTGTCAACCGCCTTCACGGCCGGCTCCACCGAACTGTCCCCGCCGTAGAGAATCCCGACCTCATGGCTGTCCAGCCAGTCCTGATCTATCCGCGCATTGCGAAGTGCCTCAGAAGTCGCGCACCACGCATACTTCGCCTGCTCCGGCATATAGTTCCGCTGCGCACGGGACAACAGCCCCTTCAGTTCCGGCATCTCCACATTCCCGGTCAGCGCGCTTCTGAACCCCAGTTCCTTGCGGGCAGGGTCCAGCACAATCCCGGACCGGCCGTTCCACAGCGAGTCACGCACCTCGTCAATGTTCCTTCCTATGCAGGACCATATTCCCAGTCCCGTTATAACCACTCTATTTTTCATAATTGTATGTATTTCCTTTATCTGTCCAAAGCCTTAGCTGTCATTTCGAACGAAGTGAGAAATCTTTGTGCATCACCGCTGCCTTTCATCTATGAACTTCACAGGCTTGCGGCTCTTCGCGGGAAAATTCACGGCGCGGATTTCCTCCACAGGGCAGACCTCGACAATCGGAGCCACCCTCACACGCGAGCGGAAACGGTCCTTGAGGTCCTTCACAACATCATCGGAAGGGCACCCCTTCAGTCCAACTCGCACCACGACCTCGTCGGTTCCGGCATCGCTGTCACGCACCACGACCACATAGTTCTCGACATAATCCGTGTTGTCCAGGACATCGTTCAGCGCTGGAGGATAGAGCGTCGTGCCCTTGAGCTTAATCATGTTGTTCTTGCGCCCCACAAGCGGAGTCAGCCGGTAGGAATTGCGTCCGCAGCGGCAAGGCTCGGTAATCTTCGCCGCGATGTCGCCCGTCCTGAACCTCAGCAGCGGCATCGCCTCCACCCCGAGAGTCGTCACGACCACCTCGCCCGACTGCCCGTCAGGCACCGAAAGGTTGTCCTCCCCGATAATCTCGACTATAATCAGTTCAGGATGCACGTGGCCGCCGCAGCCGTACTGACATTCCGAGAAAGTCGCTCCCATCTCCGTAGATGAATAGGTGGCATACAGCTCCACATCCCACTTTTCCTTTATTTTACGCCCGAGCAGATTCAGTTCGAAATTCTGGTCGCGCAGTCCCTCGCCGATGCCGATGATGCGCCGCACGGAACTTTCGCGCCAGTCAATCCCGTGCTCCTCGGCGTACTGGAGCAGCCGCAGGATGAACGACGGGACGCACATCAGAGTGTCCGGCTTCAGACGACGTATCGTGTCCCACTGAAGCTCCGGAATACCGTTGCCGACACGGATAATGCTCGCACCCAACTCCCTGATTCCCAAGAAGTAGGCAAGCCCTGCCATAAAGCGCTTGTCAAGGGTGGTCATCAGCTGAAGGATGTTCCCCGGCTTCAGGCC
>CAVBPI010000239.1:0-1797 GCA_963596955.1 bacterium
ATATAGTGTTTATGAATAGGAATAGAAACAAAAATGGGCGATTTTTTACCCAAATGTGTCATTTTCCATGAGATTTGGGTAAAAAATCGCCCGAAAATGCTTTCGTGTTCCGTGACGTGCCTATATTCGCTCGGTGAAGAGCAGCAGGTTTTTGTCGGGGGTGTCGGCGTGGAGGGCGAAGGTGTGGTAGCGGTCGGAGGATTTGCAGCGGAGGCGCCTGCGGAGTTCTTCGCTGGTCATGCGGACACTGCGGGCGGTCACTTCCGCTTCGGGATGCCTTTGGCCGAACTCCTTGAGCGCCTTGCCCGACATCTCGCAGACATCGAGGATGCGGAACAATTTGCCTGCCCTTGCCGCGCGGTCGTTTACAATGCCCCTTTCATCCCTGTTTCGGTGTTCATCCATATTTCTGTGAGCATCCCTGTCCAGTGTAGGTGGATTGGGGACCACGAAATAATCGTCTTTCATTATATAATAGTGCGTGTCACGCCCGAGTGCGGGAGCGTCAAGGCATTTCCCGATGAGCCTGAAGCATCCGGCTTTCATCAGCGCCTTGCCCGGCTCGAACAGCAGCCTCCCCGGGACAATTTCCTCCGCATCCGCGAGACGTTGTCCCGTGCAGCCGTTTTCCTCGTCGCGGCAGAACTCAAACACGGGGGACTCATTCGCTTTGTCACCGCCTTTCCCCGTGTCGAGGTTATATGCTTTTATCCGGCAGTTCTCATGCTTCTTCAGATGTTCATCACGCTTTTCCGGTGCCTGAACATCCTGACCCTCAGTCTGTTTCTCCGGCATCCGGGCATCCGTTTGCACGGCGTCCGCATCCCGCCGCATCAGGACAAGCAGCTCCTTGCATTCTCCTCCGGCCTCGATGATCTGCAGTTCGCGGCACTCATTTCCGAGCCTTTCCAGCACCATCGCGATGTCGGCCATAGGGGAAAGCTTCAGGACGAGAACAGGGGCAATTTCAAGCAGTATACCCTTGATTTTCAGAATATCCGGCGAGCAGTCCTCCAAAAGGAACACCTTCTTCCCGCATCCGTCCCGCCGCGCCGGGTCAAGATAAATCAAGTCGGGGCGAAATGTCTCAAGTCTTTCCCGAAAGCCTCCGTCGCCGGTCGAACCGAGCGTCCGTGGACTTGCCTCAGAGCAGCAGATCTCGATGTTTCCGGCTCCAAGCACCCTGAAATTGTGCTCCGCAGCCTCCGCAAGTTCAGGAAGCATCTCGTTGTAGAGCACCGCCTCGGCCACTTTCGAGAACTCAAGGCAATCCACGCCGAGCCCTCCGGTAAGGTCCGCGATGCGCCATTTCCGTATTCCCTGCTCTGCGTTTTGTCTGCCCTCGTTCAAATCTTGCTTACCAATGGAACTCCTGTCAGGATGCTCCACGGCATTCTCATTGAGCTTTTCCTCCAGAAACATCCTGATTGCCAGAGCCTTGTGCCGAGCCGCAACTTCTCCGCTGCACTGCTCCGCCGACAATGTCCTCGGCAGCACCAGCCCTTCCATCGCAGCCCAGACAGGAGCCTTTCCTGCCAGTTTCCGCCTGCTCACAAGCGTGCTCACGGCAGCCGCCACGTCAACCTCCGGCCACTTGTCCTTCTGCAGCGCCAGCCTGTCCGGGTCGTCCCCGTAATGCTCCGTGATAAACTCCGCGAGCCGATTCATATTTTCAGACGACATATTCATGAACGCAAAGTTACTGCAAATTTCTCTTTCGCGTGATTTATATTTGTTGTATTTTTGCGTGCTCAATCCGCCAGACCTCGGAGTCATGGCGTTTGGGCGGTATAGGAT
>CAVBPI010000239.1:1807-4477 GCA_963596955.1 bacterium
CTCCAGAATTGAGGGCGAGACATAATTGGTGTTGGGATTCATACGGATTTTCATTCCGTCAATTTCTCTTTCGCGGGATTGATATTTATTGTATTTTTGCATCTGAATTTTAAACATTCGGACATATGGACTACATGGAAAATGCGAAATCCTGGATTCTCGGGGATTATGACGAGGCAACGAAAGAGGCTGTGCATCAGCTGATTGATTCCGGCGATTCGGCCGCCCTTGAGGACGCTTTCTACAAGAAGCTGGAGTTCGGTACGGGCGGACTTCGCGGAAAGATGGGCGTGGGTACCAACAGGATGAACAAATATACGGTCGGGATGGCCACACAGGGGCTTGCGAACTACATTCTTAAGAATGTTCCGGGCGAGAACCACTCGGTCTGCATCTCCTTCGACAGCAGGAACAACAGCGCCGAGTTCGCCAAGATTACGGCTCATGTGCTCGCAAACAACGGAATCGACGTCTGGCTCTACGACCGTCTGCGTCCGATTCCTCTCCTGAGCTTTGCAGTGAGGACGAAAAAGGCGACTGCCGGCGTGATGATTACCGCCTCCCACAACCCGAAGGAATATAACGGCTACAAGGTGTTCTGGAGCGACGGGGCGCAGATTATCTCTCCTGTCGATAAGGACATCGTCGCGGAGGTGAACAAAATCACCGACCCTTCTATGGTGAAGTTTGAACCGGGCGACAAATGCGCCGAGATTACTCTCATGGGCGACGAGATGGACAAGGCATATATGGATGCGGTGACGACTCTCATGCTTTCGCCGGAGTCCGTCGCGCGTCATTCCGACATGAAGATAGTCTATACTCCGCTTCATGGCTCGGGCGTGCGCATCGTCCCGGCGCTCCTTGACCGCGTGGGCTTCAAGAACATCTACCATGTTCCAGCACAGGACATCAGTGACGGAAACTTCCCGACTGTCCAGTCTCCTAATCCGGAGAACGGCGAGGCGCTCACCATGGCCATTGCCGTGGCGGACAGGGAGAACGCCGACCTTGTGCTCGCGACAGACCCGGACGCCGACCGCGTGGGAATAGCCGTGCGTGACGACAAGGGAAAGATGGTGCTGCTTAACGGCAACCAGACCGGCTCCATCCTTACATACTACATACTTCGCCGCCGTTCTGAACTCGGAACGCTCCACAAGGGATGCTACTGCGTGAAGACCATCGTCACCACCGAGCTGATCCGCGCAATCTGCGAGAAGTTCGGAGTGAAGATTTATAATGTCCTCACAGGGTTCAAGTACATAGCCGACGTCGTCCGCCGTAACGAGGGCAAGGGCGAGTTCGTCTGCGGAGGAGAGGAAAGCTACGGATTCAACGTAGGGGAGTTCGTCCGCGACAAGGACGCTCCGATTTCCTGCGCGATGGTCGCCGAGTGCGCCGCGTGGGCCGCGGATCAGGGCAAGACCCTCTATGAGCTTCTCCAGGACATCTACAAGGAGTTCGGCTACTACCGCGAGGCTCTTGTCTCGCTTGTGCGTGAGGGCAAGGCCGGTGCGGAGGAAATAGCCGGAATCATGGCCGATATGAGGAACAATCCGCCTAAGTCGCTTGCATCTTCGCCTGTTGTGAAGGTCATCGACTACCTCAAGCCTGAGGAGACGGGTCTGCCTTCGTCCAACGTGCTTCAGTTCTATTCGGCCGAGGGAGACGTCGTTTCCGTGCGTCCGTCCGGCACCGAGCCGAAAATAAAGTTCTATTTCGGGGCGCATGGCTCTGATGCGGATGCGAAGATTGCGCAGCTGAAATCCCAGTTCAACTTATAACGGGGCGCCTAAAAGGCGGTCTGCGGCGTTGGACGGCTTGATGAAATCCTCACAACCGATCAAGGTTGCTGCGGTATTCATCCGCACCGTCCGCCTTGCATCCCATCCTTTTATGCATCCCCTTTCCTTCAGTTATTTTGGAAAGTTTTTGGGGACGGGGATTATTGAAGATAAAAGTTTTAGTATGCGGAAGATATTGTGGCTCCACGGATTCGGCGGCTCGGCGAAATCCGGCATCGTCAACTTTCTGAGGAAATACTACCCTCAGTTCGACTGGGTCGCCCCGGAACTGAACCACCATCCCGGAGAGTCCATAGCGAAGATAAACGGGCTGCTGGACGGCGGTGACGTTGCCGCCGTCCTCGGCACGTCGCTTGGCGGGTATTATGCCGTCTGCTGTGATTTCCGCGGACCGGAACTGGTCATAAATCCGGCCGTAAATCCCTGTCAGACAATCTCCAAGTTCATCGGGAAGAACTCGTGGCGAGGTCCCCGTTCGGACGGCGCGACTGAATTTACCGTGACGGAGGACGACGTAAGGGAGTTTCTGGCGTGGCCTCTGCCCGTGGGCAATGACAACTGTGTCACGCCGGCAGGGGAGGAGGCCTTCCCGGGAATGCTTCCCGACAGGATTCTCTGCCACTACACCGAGCATGACCCGCTTCTCGGAGAGGACATCAAGGCTGACTACGAACGCCTGTTCCCCAGCCGCGAGATGATGACGCATCATGTCCTTCCGGGGCACGTCGTCACGGAAAGCTACATTGTCCGCATCCTTCCAAAGTTCATCTGGAATGTCTGAACTAAGAAACCTTCAAAAAATAACCAGCATCATCTTTTTCATTCTTTTCGGTCTATATTCCTTTTCTCATCGGTCATGTAC
>CAVBPI010000240.1:0-4469 GCA_963596955.1 bacterium
GGCGGAAACCTGAACGTCCCGGGCACCGGGCTCGGCCTTTCTATAAGCCGAAAGCTTGCCGTGCTCATGGGCGGGAGTCTCGCGATGGATGACGCGACCGACAGGAACCGCTTCGTGCTGAAACTCCCGCTGAGAAAGTCGACTCCTGAACCTGAAATAGCGGACAGCGGAAAGAAAAAGGATGCTCTGAACCTTTCGGGGGGGGGGTATGAGCAGGATACTGATTGTCGAGGACAACGATGAGATGGCGGACTACATCGTGAGAAAGCTCTCCGCGCAGTTCATCGCGCTTGCCGTTCCGGACGGGAAGAAGGCTCTCGAATGCATTGAAAGGGAGGGCGTGCCGAGCGTGATAATCACCGACCTTGTTATGCCGGGAATGGACGGCTTCAGCTTCTGCCGTGAAGTGAAGAAGAACAGGCGGCTCGCGAACATTCCGATTCTGGTCATATCGGCCATGCCGGAGGAAGAGGCGAGGATTCTGAGCCTCGAATCGGGAGCAGACGCCTTCCTCGGAAAACCGTTCACCTACGAACTGCTCGAAACCACGCTCCGCGGGCTCATAAGGAACAGGGAAAGAATATCGAGCCACTATTCTGCCTACCCGGTCTCCGATGCGGCGGGGAGAACCGGCGGCTCGGACGGGAAGCTGCTGATGCGCATTCAGGAATATGTCATAGAGAACATCTCCGACCCGTCCCTCCGTGTCGATAACCTTGCGGAGGCAGCCTGCATGAGCAAGTCCAACCTGCTCAAGAAGATGAAGTCCATGCTTGACATGACTCCGGGCGAGTTCATCCTGGCCGTGAGGCTGCGGAAGGCGCAGGAACTGCTCGCGGATCCGTCATGTCCGATTTCGGAAATCGCCTCGTCGGTGGGATTCGCCTCCTCGTCCTATTTTTCCCAGGCTTTTACCCGGATGTACGGAATGACTCCACGAAAATTCCGCGAAAGCGTCAAAAGTGCGTAATTTCTACAAAACTGTGCGTTTTTTATAAAATGACGACGGCGTAAAAATGTCAATTTTGCGTTGTCGGCATCATGCCGTCATGTTTTATCATAAACATATATGCAGTATAAGATGAAAGAACCACAGATTGATTACAAATCTCCGGAATGCACTGTCTGTGCAATGGAGATGGAAGCAGGCTTTTGCCGAAGCACAGCCGGCCTCGACTGGAACGGCACACTGAACGGAAGTTTAACTTATGACATTTTCGACGATGATGCGCTCAACTGATTACCTTTCTTTTGGGATTGGCCTTGCCGCCGTCCTCTGCACTTTTTCCTGCGCCAAGGAAAACATTGAGGAAATTGTTCCCGGAGAAAAGCCCGGCGGAATGGTGACAATATCCCTCACGACCGACATCCGTCAGACCAAGACCACGCTTGACCGGTCCGAAGTAAGGCTTCGTTGGAGCGACGGCGACAGCTTTGACCTTTTCTCGAACGGAGGCGACGGAAAATCAACTCCTGTATATAATTCCGGCGACACAGAGATTGCCGCCGAGGTCAATGAGGGAGCTACGGAGATTTATGCGGCCTACCCTGCAAATCCGGCGAGCACAGCGGAGCGCGTCGTCGTGGAGATTCCTGAGAGGCAGGGCCAGACCGCGGGCGGAGTTCTGAACGGGGCAAATGTCCCTATGTACGCCAATGGAAGCATAGATGCGGACGGCAAGGTAGCGCTTTCGTTCAGCCCCGTCGCCGGCATCATAGCCCTTAATGTCTATAGCACGGAAGAGACGACGGCAAAGGTCACTAAAGTTCAGGTCAATCCTTTAGACGCGGACGGGAACTTTGTCGCCGGAGGCTTCTGCGGAAAGGCTGAGACCTCTGCCGCGGAGTTCTCATACGCCCCGTCGGGAGAGTCAAATGGCGTAGTCCTTACTCTCGTCACTCCTTGCACGGTGGCTTCCGCCAAGCCGGCCGATGAGGAGGCGACGAAGGCTTTTGAGGGACAGCTGTATATCGCCCTCGCGCGTGCGGAGTATGCCGGGATTCAGTTCATCGTGACGACTGACGACGGAAAGATGTATGTCGCCCGTTCGTCCAAGGCTCTCGACCTTCGTGCCGGCACAGGCCACGACATTCTCTATCTCAATCTGAACCTTGCGGGCAAGGCCGAAATCAGCGACGACTTCTACGGGCAGTACAATGCCGGCCTTGACATTACAATCTGCGGAAATGTCATAAACAAGCGAACTTATCCTAAGGCGCAAGTCAAGACAATGGCGGAATTGACTTGGGATTTCCTTAAGTCACCTTTTGATGATGAGGCTAATGGGGGAATACTTTTTATTGACAATAGTGCGGCTGGTTGTATGGAGGAGACGGCTGATGCCCGTGAAATCGGTCGTGACAGAATCATCATCGGACGCTATCGTAATGCCAATCAGCCTGTGTTCAGAATCAATGGCTCAGGTGCCTATCTCTGGTTTTTGGATGGGAATACAATGTTCAGAAATGTGACACTTTCATTGTTCAGAGCATATCGGTCTCTCTTTGCCGGGAAATCGGGTGCCGACCATGGGGTGTCGGAGTTCTTCTTTGAAGACTGTACATTGACCAACACCAATACTTCTTATGGTATTTTTACTGAATCATCGGCGGAGTTTGCTGTGCCGAAATCCATACGCTTTGATAACTGTATTTTGCGTGCGAATGCATCATTCTTCAGTTGTAGCGAGCGCAAAACTTCATTGACGTCGAAAGATTCTCCGACTTCCGCTTATTTCGAGTCTATGCAAAATCTCAAGAGCCTGACATTCAACGAATGTGTGTTTGCTCCGGCAACCCTTGCATCCGGGAAAACTGATGTATTCAGCGACAGTGTGACCCGTCTGGCAAAGAAGGGCGTGATTGTGGCGATGTATCATCCTAACTACAGATTTGATGACCTCGACATTTCATTCAGCCACTGCTCTTCTTATGACCTCGGGCCTGCATCTTCTACGCAGGGTATTGTCGATGTGACTACAGTTCACAGCGTTACGATTGCAAACTGTATGTTCTGGCATTCAGCTACTATAAAGAATATGTATCTTACCAATGTTCTTCAGAACTGCACTAGTGCATCGTATAATGTTTCGGCGACATATTCCAACAAAGTAGGGGATTACATCATGGAATCCGGCCCGGCAACGAAGCTCTCGGCTGGCGGAGGCACTTATAAGGCATATATCAACTCTCAAGACGACCTCTTCGGAACCTGCGAGCCGGCGAAGCACTATTTCCCTAAGTCTCCGACCTTCACTAAGGTGGCAGGCGCGGACTACGCCAAGAAATACTGGATTGTTCCAAGCGGTCAGCAGCAATGATGAGAAATTTTTGCAAGTCAGGAAGATGGCTCGGAGGACGGGCAGGATGTGTCTGCATCCTGTCCATCTTCCTTGCAGTCTCATGCAATAAAGAAATGACCGTGGAAAACACGCTCTCGATAGCCTCGGTTCCGGCGGAAGTCACCGTTCCGGCATCCCTTGAGGGCGGCGACCCCGTCCGCGACACGCTGATGATACTGGCAAACCGAAGCTGGACGGCAAGGGCGGTGAACCCGCTCGACCGCGCGACGTCCGTCGATTGGGTGGAACTCTCTGAAAATGAAGTAGCCAGCATATCCGGACGCAGTTTCGACGCGGAGCTGATTCTGACATTCGCTGATAACACCGGAAGCAGGCCGCGCTGCTGTGAGATTGAACTGCACTGCGGCGGTGGGGTCTTCACTGTCCCGGTCCGGCAGACGGCTCTGCGTGAATCCAATGAAAAAGACGGCATCTTATGAAAGGAAGGACAACTATAGCATTCCTCGGCCTGCTGTGCCTCGGAAGTCTGACGGCGTTCGCGCAGAAGCCCGTGACGGACTCCACCGGTCTGGTCAGGAGCCTTGCCGACACTCCTGCTGACCTTATCGTCGGCAAGGTCTCGGGAATCGGGGCGACAAGTGCCGACGGCGGCGTCATCTCCGGGAAGATTCTGAACATCAGAGGCATAAATTCTCTTAGGAGCGACAACCAGCCCCTCTACATCATAGACGGCGTGCGGATGAGCACCGATGTCAACCGCAGTCTCGACGCTTTCCGGCAGTTCGACGACGCTCCGGCCGTTTTCCCGAACAACCCGTTCGGAATAGTTGCGCCGCAGGACATCAGCAGCATAGAGGTGCTCAAGGACGCGGCGGCGACGGCTCTGTACGGCTCCGACGCGGCCAACGGCGTGGTTCTAATAAGCACCAAGTCGGCGGCCGAGGGAAACTGCAAGGTCGATTGGCTGTCCAATCTCGGAGTCGCGTTCCCTTCGTCGGGTGTCTCCGATGCTTCCGCCGGGGTCTCGCACAACCACTATGCAAGGATAAGCGGCAGGGTCGGGAACAGCCGCTACAGTCTTTCGGCGAACTTCCGCAGCAGGGCGGTCTGCATCGAAGGGGGACGGAGCGACTTCGGCGGTCTCAACGCCGGCATTGACTCCAAGGC
>CAVBPI010000241.1:0-2016 GCA_963596955.1 bacterium
GGATATGGAAAGGAATACGGCACTCGTCGTCGTGGATGAGCTCTACGATTTCATAGACGGCTCGCTCGCCTGCATCAACGCGGACAACGCCGTGAAGGAGACGCTGCGCTTCATCGACAGGAACACGGACGGCCAGGAGGGGGACAAGGATGTCGAGATTCTCGACACGTTCCCGATTCTGTTCATACGCGACCACCATCCCGCAGACCACTGCTCGTTCACAGGGTTCGGAGGCACATGGCCGGTGCACTGCGTCGCCGGAACCCGCGGAGGCGAGATTCACAAGGACCTGCAGCCGTATGTGAGCGAGGAGCTTACCTTCGACAAGGGCTGCGACCGCAGCTGCGAGCAGTACTCCGGGGTCGAGGGGCGGAACAGCGCTGGTCAGTCGCTTGGCGAGATTCTTGAACTGCTCGACGTGAACACGGTCAATGTCTGCGGAATTGCGACCGAGTACTGCGTCCGCAACACCTGCGAGGACCTTCTCAAGGCCGGCTTCAAGGTGAAGCTGCTGACGAAGGCGCTCGCATACGTCAGCGAGGAGGGCCACCGCAAGGCTCTCGCCGAGATGAAAGCCGAGGGCATTGATCTTATATAATGCACTGTCATATAAATAGAGATGAATAAAAAGGGAATAAAAAAAATATGGCTGCCGCTGCTGGTAGTGGCGTTCGCGGGGTTCCGCCTGTTCGGGACCGACGCCGGACGTGCCGTGCCGGTGCGCCGCACCGCCGATTCCCTTGAAAATCTCCTTTCCACGGACAGTTCGGCCGCCGTCCTGAAAGATAGCGTCATCCCGGCCGGCACCGACAGCCTGAAACTCGCCTCAGACAGCCTCGACGCATCAATTCCAGACAGTCTCATCACCGGCAGCGCCGAGCAGCTGCTGATAAACCCCGCGGACACCATCCGCATCCCCGACTCCCTTGAGTTCAAGGACCCGTTCAAGTTCAAGTACTACATAGCCCTGCGTGACTCGGCGACCCGCGCCTACACGCGCGACACCCTCATCGCCTCAGGCGACACCCTCGAATTGGCAAGGCTCGACTCCCTCTACGTCAAGGACTCCACCGAGGTTGCCAAGATTGCCTTCGACAAATGGTACGACAGCCTCAGCCGCAAGGAGCGCAAGAGATATGACTACAAGCAGAAGCTTCCGGAACTGCTCCGGCGCTCGGACAGCATCATGCACCGTCAGGACAGCATAAAGGCCTACAAGGACAGCGTCCGTGAGAACACCCCGCGCATCCTCGAAACCTTCGCGTTCCCCGATTCGCTGCAATACAAGAGAATCGTGCTCTGGAACGTCGATCAGGACTTCCAGCAGTTCAAGTACATAAAGCAGGACACGACATTCAATTATTGGTTCAACGACATCCCGCAGCTCCGCAATGACGTGAACGTCACATGGCAGGGCGTGAGCGGCTCCGCGACCCAGTACTACAACTTCTTCAAGCGCGAGGAGGAGGACAACGCCATATTCTACACCCCCTACCGCGACTACAGCTACTCCGCCTCCACACTTCCGCAGTACAACACGAAGACCCCATACACCGAGCTGGCCTACTGGGGCACCCTCTTCGCCAAGGACGAGAAGGAGGAGATGAACGTCAGGGTCTGGACGTCGCAGAACATACTCCCGCAGCTCAACCTAACACTCGGATTCTACAAGTTCGGAGGCAAGGGAATGCTCCAGAGGGAGGACGTGACCAACAGCAACGCGGTGGTCGGGCTGAACTACCTCGGGAAGAAGTACATGATGCACACCGGCTTCATACACAACAAGATAGTAAAGAGCGAGAACGGCGGAGTCACCGACCTTTCGATGATTCGCGACACCACCCTCGACGCGCGTGAGCTTGCCGTGAACCTGCACAACGCCTCCAACGAGCTCAAGAAGAACACCCTCTTCCTCGACGAGACCTTCCGCATCCCCTTCAGCTTCATAAACAAGATCAGGGCGAAGAAGGACAGCACCTACACCTATTCCGCCGACACGCTCGACAAGAACATAAC
>CAVBPI010000241.1:2026-4459 GCA_963596955.1 bacterium
CACAGCAGCACGCTGGACATATACACGAAGAAATATACCGACGAAATCGGTTCATCCAACCACGAGGCCTCGGAGTTCTTCAACGGCGCGTTCTACCTCAACCCGACCTCGTCCGCCGATTCCCTGAGGACGCTCCGCCTCGACAACAAGGTGTTCATGCGTCTGCAGCCGTGGGCGAGCGATGCCGCCGTATCGAAAATAGACGTCGGAATCGGGGACAAGCTCGCGTCGTACTACAGTTTCAGCAAGGACGTGTATATATCCGGAAAACTGCGGAACACCTACCTCAACTCGGCGTATGTCTATGCCGGGGCGAACGGAAAGATAAAGAAATATGTCGAATGGGACGCGACGGGACGATATACGTTCGCAGGATATGAGGTCAACGACTTCCGTGTCGATGCGAACATGAAGTTCAGTTTCTATCCGTTCAGACGGGACAAGTTCAGCCCGATTGACCTCAAGGTCCACTTCGAGACCGGGCTCAAGGAGCCGGACTTCTACCAGCAGAACCTGCTCACCAACCACTTCCGGTGGAACAACAGCTTCAGCAAGACCTCGACGACCAAGGTGTTCGGAGAACTTGACATCCCTAAGTGGGACCTTGCGGCCTCGTTCGGATATGCCCTGCTCGCGAACAACCTCTACTATGACAGCAAGGGCGTCGTCCGGCAGAACGGGACGGCGATGAGCGTTATGAGCGCATATCTCATGAAGAACTTCACTCTCTGGAAGTTCCACCTCGACAACCGGGCGCTGTTCCAGCTGTCGTCGAACACGGAGGCCCTGCCGCTTCCTATGCTCGCGCTGAACCTGCGGTGGTACATTCAGTTCCCTGTCGTGAAGAACGTGATGGAGATGCAGATAGGCCTCAACACCTATTTCACGACGTCGTGGTACGCCCAGGGCTACAATCCCGTGCTCGGAGTGTGGTACAATCAGAATCAGCAGAAATACGGCAACTGCCCCTACTATGACGCGTTCATCAACATCCAATGGTACAAGGCCTGCATTTTCGTGAAGTTCATGAACGCCGGACAGGGATGGCCGATGCCGACGAACGACTATTTCACCGCGCACGGCAACATCTACACGCAGCGGGCGTTCAAAATCGGCATCTACTGGCCGTTCTACATTTCATCTAACAAAAACGGGAAGGCCTCTGCCTCCGGCGGTTCGGCTGCCGGCGGAATCACGGGCGGGGCCAGAAGCAACAGCGGAATGAACAATGCGGTACGGAGGTAACATCAGACAACGCCACAGGGAACTTCTGACTTTCCTTGCAGGACTTGCCGGTGCGGTCGCAATCGCTGCCACGGTGTGGTGTGCCCATCATATCGCGACGCGCCCCCGGCCAAATCCCCTTGAGGGAAGGGAACTTGAGTGCGTGCTGGATTTCGGGCAGTACAAAATCGACGGGGACATACTCTATGCGGGCCTGAGCTATGAGATGCTGCGGGACTTCGCGGACGAAAACGACTGCAAAGTCAGAATCAGGGCGTTCACACGCAGGGAGAGCAGCCTCGACTCGCTCATGAGCGGAGCGGCGGACTTAGTGGTGCTTCCTAAGTTCGACTCGGTTCTCCACGCCAGCCACATCGACAGCGTGCTGAAGTCGCGTCCGGTCTGCAAGGACCTGTGCTGGGTCATGCGCGGGGAGGAAAAGGCGGAGATGCGCAGGGTGAACTCCTGGCTCAGCGACTACACGAGCCGCGTGGAGTTCGGCGAGATGCTCGAACGCTTCCGCTTCATGCCGTCGTCCTACCGTCCCCACAAGGCCTTCTCCGAAAGGCAGCAGCTCAGTCCCTACGACAGCACCATCCGCGCATGGGCCGACTCGATAGGCTGGGACTGGAGGATGCTCGCGGCGGTGGTCTATACCGAATCGAAATTCGCCATCAACGTGACCTCACGCGCCGGGGCAAGGGGGCTTATGCAGATTATGCCGCTGACAGTCAGGGTCTATGACGTGAAGGACGTGCTCGACCCGGACGAGAACATCCGCGCCGGAGCCAGCTACCTCGGCCATCTCGACCACCTTTTCAGGAAATATGCCACCGGAGACGAGCGCCTAAGATATGTCTTCGCCTCCTACAACGCCGGCGAGACGCGCGTGCTCCGCTACCTCAACGACACCCCCGAATCCGAGCTGTCAGACTCAGCTCTGAACGCCGACATCGACTCCGCCGCCGTTGCCGAGCTCAGGGCCAGCATCGACTCGGCCGCCGCCTCAGCTCCCGGCTCCGCCCCGTCAAGCCCCACAAGCCCGGAAATAGACACCGCCGTCACCGCCTACATCGACAAAATCTTTGAAAACTACCGCAACTTCTGCCGCATCTGCGAAAAGTAACAAATTGAGATTTGTGCAGAATTCCTCCCAAAACATTTTGAGATTCGTGTAAGGTTAAAAAACACGAAATAAGCCCTAATTCC
>CAVBPI010000242.1:0-4450 GCA_963596955.1 bacterium
CTTTTCGATGGATAATGAAAACATCAACATGGCTTCCAAGGTCGTGTTTCTTTGTGGTTTTGTCAAGAAAGGAACAAAGGACTATGGACGGGCGTTGACAGGAGCAATGAATATTTTAAGGAGGATGTTATGAAAAATTCGGATTATAGGCTGTATCCTGAGGAAAGGGCGGCTCTCAGAAATGTTGATGTTTCTGAGAAAGAGGGATTTGTATCTGCTGAAACCGTGCTCGCGAAAGAAGTGGGGGCTCACGGAACGGCGGAGCGTGAGGCTTTTGACGCGAAGGCTCGGGCGTGGTACTATGGCGAGGTCCTTAGAGAACGTCGCAAGGAACTTGGACTGACTCAGAAAGAATTGGCTGACAATGTCGGCTGCAAGAGGACCTATATAAATCGGATTGAGCACGGCGAGACGGATATGCAGCTTTCTTCTTTCATCCGCCTTGCAGATGCCCTTGGGCTGAGCCTGAGGCTTGAGGTCAGCCTTGCTTAGCATCTCGTCGAAATTCATTGCGAAGTTAGACTTCATATCTATCCTGTTCGTCCATTCCGTGTAAATACACAATATTAACGATTACAAGTATATGCATTCCTATCCGTTGCTGCAAAAAATCATGCATCATTTACATCATTTATTTGACAAACCTGGGCTAAATCGATGAAAAAAACGTCGATTTAGCCCAAGTTCTTTAATGTGTGGGATGGGAATGTCAGTCGGTCGGGAGGTCGGAGAGGCTGATTTCCAGGAGCTTCATCTTGCGGAGGATGGTCGGCCATTCGGTCTCGAAAAATTCGCGCTGGAGGCTTGAGAGAACCTTGCCGCGGGCATCCGGGGTGACGAAATAGCCGATTCCGCGCTTGTTGTAGATGATGCCGTCGCCGGTGAGCTTTTCGTAGCTGCGCATTACCGTGTTGGGGTTCACTCCGATTTCGGCCCCATATTCCCGTACCGACGGAATGCGGTCTTCGCCCTTCAGCTCCTCTGAGAGTATTTTCTCGCAGATGGCGTCCGCAATCTGGAGATATATAGATTTGTTCGCGTTAAATTCCATGTTCCTGAAATTTAGTGTTTTACGGTTCTCACGCGGAAGTATGTCCAGACTCCGAGGGCGAGCGTTATGAGGATGCTGACGCTGTAGGTCGTCCCTTTTATGACGTTGATGATGCGTTCCGGGTTGTCGAGGCTGTCGAGCCAGTCGAAGATACCTTCACCGAGGTTGATCATTATCGGGGTGAGAATCATGCTCGTCGCCATTGACACGAGAATCATCACGAGTATGGTCTTGCCGATTTTGTTTTTCTTGAAATAGAGAGCTCCGAGGAGGAACACGAGTGTCCATGAAATGATGTTTATGGCCACACCCCAGAAGAGTTCTGCGCTGGAGAGCAATTGAATGTCAATCCCTCCGTTATTGACGTTGCACAGCTCGTTGATTTCCTGTATGCCTTTTGCCGCCGTCGTGATGAGAGTTTCGCCGCATTTCGGATCGACGAGGCAGAGAAGGCTGTCGGCGGCGATGGCTATCACAACGTATGCGAGAGGGGCGAGGATTGCCGTGTTGATGAACATCGTGAGGAACTTTTCGAGGGACGATGCAGGAATCAGCGTGTAGAATCCGCCGCTGCGCTTGTCGGTGAAGAACCCGTATGCCTTCGACGGGACGACGAGGATGAGGACGTAGAGCAGGATGAAGAATGATATTGCCCTGCCGATGAGTCCGTAGGATGCCCAGCTGCCGTCAACGAGAAGATGAATCGTGCCGCAGAAGAGGTAGGCTATGAGGCCGGACAGGGAGGTGAGCAGAACCGTGAGCCATGTGTTGTTGAATGTGTTCCTGAGGTCGCTGACGAAATATTTGCCGAACCTCGTAAAGTTGAATGTATCGTTCATAGTTGTCTAAAAATCTAATTCAAAACCTTATTGGGAGGTTATGTTATTTATTTTCTGCCTTGTGAATCAGCTGCGCTGCTGAAGTTAGCCTTGAACCACTCCTTGTTCTTGTGGACGGCGTTGAAGAGCGCCTCGATGTTGACCTTGCTCTCGCGGTCGTCGGAGTTCGGGATGATCTGGATGCAGCCGCCGGGGATGAACTCGCTGTAGAGGGCGTCGGGGGTGACCTCCGTTCCGTAGTCGAAGAAGAGTTTCCGGGAAATCTCAGCGATGCCGGCGTTGAGGAGGACGTCCTGACGGTCGAGGATTATGACCGGGTCGATGACGTTCTCGAGGTCCTTGACCTGATGCGTTGAAATCACGACAGTCGCCTCTTCCGAAGTGTATTGCATCAGCGCCTTGCGGAACTGTGCCTTTGACGGGATGTCGAGCCCGTTGGTCGGCTCGTCCATGAGGATGTAGCGGCTTCCGTTCGCGAGCGCGAATGATATATGCGTCTTCTTGAGCTGACCCGCCGACATCCTGTCCATCCGGTTGTCCCTCGGAACCTCGAACAGGTCAATCATCGCCTCGAATGCCTCAAGCGAGAATCCGTCCCAGAACTTTCCGAAGTTCAGCGCGAACTCCATCGGCTTCATGGTGATTTCCGCAACTTCGTCGCTGAGGTAGTAGATTTGGGCGAGCAGTCCGGGCTTGCGGTCATACGGTCTGTAGCCGTCTATATCGAGCGTTCCCTCCTGCGGTTTCTTGAGTCCGCAGAGCAGGGTCAGAAGAGTGGTCTTGCCCACCCCGTTCTCTCCGAGCAGCCCGTAGATGTTTCCGGGTTTCAGCTCCATGGAGATGTTCTTCAGCACGGCGTTGTTGCCGTAGGCGAAGCTTAAGTTGTTGAGTGTAATCATTTTAATAGTATTAAATCATCAAATTTATTTATCCTAATAGTGTATTAGTGTTGTAATACACTGCAAATATACGATGATTTTGTGAATATTCAACAAACTCGGCAAAATTTTTTGAAAAATTTGTTTTTGGACAATGTTTTCTATCCGTCAATATCCCCATTTCATGGTAATTTACTTTCGGACGCGCATACTTCTTCCGTCAAATTGAACACAATCGCGTATTATTTATTATTTTTGTGTCAAATCCCCGGGGTGAAGGAAAACAGCGCATTGCGGGATTGGGGAAACTTTTACGGATTTAAGGATATGAAAGTAGCGGTAGTGGGTGCCACGGGTCTGGTTGGCACGAGGATGCTTGAGGTGCTGGCGGAGAGGAATTTCCCGGTTACGGAACTTCTGCCGGTGGCTTCCGGGAAATCGGTGGGCAGAAAAATAGTTTTCAAGGGAAAGGAATATGAGGTCGTCTCGGCTGAAACTGCAATCGCCGCGAAACCTCAGCTGGCGCTTTTTTCTGCAGGAGGTTCAGTCTCCGGGGAACTCGCACCTAAGTTTGCGGCTGTAGGGTGTCGCGTCGTTGACAATTCATCGTTCTGGAGAATGGATCCGACGAAGAAACTGGTCGTTCCGGAAATCAACGGCGACGTCCTCGAAGAGAGCGACATAATTATCGCGAATCCGAACTGTTCGACGATACAGATGCTGATTGCCGTCGCTCCGATTCACTATAAATATGGAATACGCCGTATCGTTGTCTCTACGTATCAGTCGGTTACGGGCACGGGCTACAAGGCTGTGGACCAGATGAAGGCCGAGCGCGGGGGAGCAAGATGGGGCGAGTATCAGGCGGTATATCCGTGCCCGATTGACATGAACATTCTTCCGCACATCGATTCTTTCCTCGACAACGGCTACACGAAGGAAGAGATGAAGATGGTGAACGAGACGCACAAGATTCTCGACTCGTCAATTCGCGTCACGGCGACGACGGTGCGTGTGCCGGTGATGGGCGGGCATTCCGAGTCCATAAACCTGGAACTTGAGAAGCCGTTTGAGCTGGAGGATGTAAGGGCTGTGATTGCCGCGTTCCCGGGGGCTGTTGTCGAGGATGACCCTGCACACAATGTCTATCCGATGCCGATAAACGCGCTCGGGAAGGACGAGGTCTTTGTGGGGAGGATTCGCCGCGACGAGTCCGTGGAGAACGGGCTGAATCTGTGGTGCGTGTCGGATAATATCAGGAAGGGCGCGGCTACGAATGCCGTGCAGATAGCGGAGATTCTGTTGAAGAAAGGGTATCTTGACTGACTCCCTTAACCTGAGGCGTTTGCGTGGCAGTCATTGTATGGTTTGAAGGGTGACTTTGCATGAATAAAATTTAAATGATATGTTTAATAAGGAAGTATATGTGAACAGGCGGGCGGAACTGCTGCGCCGGATGAAGGGGGAGAGCGGCGTTGCCGTGTTCTTGGGAAATGTCGAGGCTCCGGCAAACTACAGGGGCAATGACTATAAGTTCAGGCAGGACAGCACCTTTCTCTATTTCTGGGGAATTGACGAGCCGGGATTTGCGGCTGTGCTTGACCTTGAGACCGGGGCGGAGACGCTGTATGCCGACGACGTTGACATTGACGACATCGTGTGGATGGGGCCGCAGCCTTCGG
>CAVBPI010000243.1:0-538 GCA_963596955.1 bacterium
TGCAGGCGGTTTTGAGGAAATGTCATACACCACTCGGTTGACCCCCTTGACCTTGTTTATTATCTCGTTGGAGAGCCGGGCCAGCACCTCGTAGGGGATATGCGCCCAGTCGGCAGTCATGCCATCGACCGAGGTCACCGCACGGAGTGCCACGCAGCTCTCGTAGGTTCTTTCGTCGCCCATGACTCCTACGCTCTGAACGGGGAGGAGTATGGCGCCGGCCTGCCAGATTTTGTCGTAGAGGCCTGTCTCCCGGAGGATGCCGACATAGATGCTGTCAACTTCCTGAAGGATATGGACTTTCTCCGGGGTTACCTCGCCTATGATGCGGATGCCGAGCCCCGGTCCCGGGAACGGATGGCGCCCAATCAGTTTGTCGCTGATGCCTAACTGACGGCCGACTCTGCGCACCTCGTCCTTGAACAGGAGGCGCAGCGGCTCCACAATCTTGAGGTTCATCTTCTCCGGGAGCCCCCCGACGTTGTGGTGGGACTTGATTACTACAGCCGTGCCGTTCACCTGGGCGGACTCGACCACG
>CAVBPI010000243.1:548-4443 GCA_963596955.1 bacterium
TCGCCGGCGGCCGCGTTGAAGACCTCGATGAAGTCCCTGCCTATAATCTTTCTCTTTGTTTCGGGGTCGGTCACTCCGCGAAGGTCGCCGAGGAACCTTTCCGCAGCGTCAATCCCTCTGACGTTCAGCCCCATGCCCTTGTAGGACTCAAGCACTTCGGCGGCCTCGTTCTTTCTCATCAGACCGGAATCCACGAAGATGCAGTGGAGGTTGTCGCCTATGGCGCGGTGCAGGAGCATTGCCGCGACCGAAGAATCGACTCCGCCGGAAAGTCCGAGCACAACCTTGTCGTCTCCGAGCTTTTCCTTCAGTTCGCGGACTGTCTGCTCGATGAAGCCCTCGCTGGTCCAGTTGCCGGAGCAGCCGCAGATGCCGAGCACGAAATTGCGGAGCAGCTGCGTGCCTTCGGTGCTGTGATAGACCTCAGGGTGGAACTGGAGTCCCCAGGTCTGTTCTCCCGTGATGCGGAAGGCGGCGATGTTCACATCCTCAGTCGAGGCGATGATGCGGTAGGTCGGCGGAACGGAAGTTATCGTGTCGCCGTGGGACATCCAGACCTGCGAGCTTGCGCTCAGGCCTGCCATGAGCGGGTCGGCGGCGTCCCGGACATTCATCGTCGCGCGTCCGTATTCGCGGGTCGGGGACTTCTCCACGCTGCCTCCGAAGAACTGCGCGAGGTACTGGGCCCCGTAGCAGACTCCAAGCAGCGGAAGACTGCCCTTGATGCCGTCGAGGTTCACGGTCGGCGCGTTTTCCTGTCTTACGGAGCATGGGCTTCCGCTGAGCACGACGCCTTTGACCTCAGGGCCGAAAGGGGAGTGCGAGGCGGAATCCTCCTGTCTGAATTTATTGTATGGGATAATCTCGCAATAGACCTGCATTTCCCTGATTCTGCGGGCAATCAGCTGGGTGTATTGGGAGCCGAAATCAACTATTATTATCTTTTCTGTCATCTTATTTATGATAATTAGGCGTATTTCCGATGATGGTGATGTCATGAGGGTGGTTCTCGACGAGCCCGTTGGCGGTGATGCGAACAAAGCGCGCGGAATGAAGCGCGTCGATGTCGGCCGCACCGCAGTAGCCCATGCCGGAACGTATGCCGCCCACGAGCTGATAGATGATGTCCCCGACGCTTCCCTTGTATGGCACGCGGGCGACGACGCCCTCAGGAACGAGCTTCTTCGTGCTGTCCTCGCCGTCCTGGAAATAGCGGTCGCGAGAGCCGGCCTTCATCGCATCGACCGAGCCCATGCCCCTGTAGGACTTGAACTTGCATCCGTTCTCCTCGAAGATTTCTCCAGGTGCCTCATCGGTGCCGGCGAACATCGAGCCGATCATCACGCAGTCTCCGCCGGCCGCAAGGGCCTTCACTATGTCGCCGGAGTAGCGCAGCCCGCCGTCGGCAATCACCGGAACCCCGGAGCCTTCCGCAGCCTTTGCGACGTCGTATATCGCTGAAATCTGAGGCACTCCCACACCGGCGATGATTCTCGTCGTGCAGATGGAGCCCGGTCCGATGCCGACCTTGAGCGAGTCCGCGCCGGCCTCAATCAGGCGTGCGGCCGCCTCTGCGGTGGCGATGTTTCCGACTACCGTGTCAAGTTCCGGGTAGGCCGTCTTGATTTTTCTCAGAGCCTCCACGACCCCATGTGAATCCCCGTGCGCCGAGTCAAGCACAATCGCATCGACCCCGGCCTCGACGAGGGCCGTCACCCTGTCGAGCACGTCCGCCGTGATTCCGACTCCTGCGGCTACCCTGAGCCTGCCTTCCGGGTCGAGGCATGGAATCTTGTCGCCCTCTGCGGGATATTCCTTCACCTCACGAATCTGCCGTGCCTGAGCCTCAATGCTCATGTTCTTGTGGACCACGCTGATGCCTCCCTTCCGCGCGAGCATTATTGCCATCGCCTTTTCGGAGACGGTGTCCATCGCCGCGGAGACGATTGGGATGTTGAGGCTGATGTTCCGTGTGAAACGGGCTTTTGTGCTGACTTCCCGGGGCAGGACCTCGGAGTAGGCGGGCACAAGCAGGACGTCATCAAAAGTGAGCGCCGTCGAGTTGATTCTTTCTTCCGCAAATGACATAAAAATGATGTTTAAAAATTGTTGTTATTGATTACTCTCCAAATGTTCAGTAAGCGTTAAAAAATAGAGGACCGCGCACTCTCGCAGTCCTCCGCAGCCTCATTTCCGCACATCTCCCGACTTCTTGTTTTTGAAGTGGTCGTTATACATCTTGATTCCGAAGATAATCGCGCTCAGCACCGCCGTGATTCCGTTGGCCGAGGCAATCTGCCAGCTGCCGAGCAGGATTCCATAGACGCAGAAGAGCACCGAGCCGAGTCCGAGCAGCAGGAAAGTTCCGAGAGCGATGTCGTCCGTCTTGCGGGTGCGTATCGTGTGAATCGTCTGCGGCAGGTATCCCAGCAGCAGGGTGAATGTGGCAAGCGAGCCGATGATTTCCGTTATTGGTTGTGTCATGTCATCAAAAGTTAAATGTTAATATAATGTGTTTCGGGAATATGAGCATCCCTTCAATCAGTGTCTTCTGAAAATCCGTCGTCTTTTTCCGCTGTCGTTGCTCCGTGAAATACGGTCCTCGGGAATCAGTTCCCGTATGGGCTTGACGTTTCGGAAAAAGCGTCCGGCAACGACCCTGACGACGGTGTAGCACGGGATAGCAACAAGCATTCCGAACACGCCTCCGAGCGTCGCGGCCATGAGCAGCACGATGAAAATCTCAAGCGGGCTTGCCTTGATGCTGTTCGAGTAGATGACCGGCTGGTAGATGAAGTTATCGACGAGCTGCGTGCAGCACATTATTACGAGCAGAATAAGCGCGAAGGCCCAGAAAGGAACGTCCAGTCCGACCATCCCCGTTCCGCAGTACTTGAGTATCAGGCCCATAAGCGTGCCGAGGCAGGTGCCGATGAGCGGGCCTACGTATGGAATCACGTTCAGCAGTCCGGCGAGGAAGGCAATGCCCAGTGCCGAGCCCCACGGCAGCCTCGCGATGAGGGCGAGTCCGAGGAAGTCGAGCAGCGCGACTCCCGCCATCTCGATGAGAATCCCGACAAAGTAGCGGCTGAGCAGGTATTCGACGTCTCCGATTGATTCCTTTACGCTGCCCTCAATCTTGTCCGGCACCAGCGACGCGATGATTCGCGTGAACAGGCTTTCGTCACGGATGAAGAAGAACGCGATGAAAATCACCGAGAAAAGTCCTATGCCGAAATTGGCGAGGAACGATGCCACGGAGCCGATGATGCTTGAGAATATCGAGATGTCAAATGCCTTCTGAAGTTCGTGGAGGACGACAATCTCTATCCTGAAATCCCTTCCGAGCGCCGGGAAGGTGTCAATCATCCATTTGTTGAGGTCCCTGAGCGGGCCTGCAATGCCCTGGATGTTGCCGCTGTATGCCGAGGACACCTCATTCACGACGTTGGTAAGAAGAGGCGTGACCCCGAGAATCACCGAGAGGAAAATGACCAGGAGGATGATTATCGTCAGCGCCGCCGCCGCCCAGCCCGGCATCCCCTTTCCTTTGACGCGGAGCTTTCCGAGCAGCTTCATTATCGGGCGTGCCACGAGCGACACCACCCCGGCAAGCAGGAGATAGACCAGCACGCTGCTGAAATACCAGCACACGCCGCCTGCGAGGACGATTCCGAGCGCGATGAGGACATAACGGGCAAGTTTCTCCCGGTATTCAGTGGAAGGTATGATGTCTTTCAAATCCTTTTCGGCCATATCTGTTGCCTGTTATGCGCCCCTGCCATACCTCCGTCAAAGCGGAGAATCCACGGCGCTGATTTACAATATATTCAGTGACTGTTCCTTAATCTTCTCCAGTTCATCTTTCATCTTCACGACATATTTCTGCATCTCG
>CAVBPI010000244.1:0-4436 GCA_963596955.1 bacterium
TGCGTACTCAGTGATGAGGATGGCGGTCTTGGCGAGCAGGCCGATGAGCATGATGACTCCGGTCTGGAGGTAGATGTTGTTCTCAAGGCCGAACAGCTTGGCGAAGAGGAAGCTTCCCATAATGCCGCAAGGCACCGAGACGATGACGGCGAGCGGGATGAGGAAACTTTCGTAGAATGCGCAGAGAATCAGGTAGATGAGCACGATGCAGATGAGGTAGATGTAGAGCGAGTTGCTTGAGCTGCGCTCCTCCTCGCGGGCAAGGCCGGAGAACTCGTAGCCGTAGTTTCTCGGGAGAGTCTGCGAGGCGACCTCCTTCACAGCGCGAATCGCGTCGCCGGAAGAATACCCGTCAGCGGCCGAGCCGTTCACCGCAATGGCGTTGTACATATTGAACCTCGTGAGTGTCTGCGGACCATAGACCTTGGTGAGCTTCACGAACTGGCTCAGAGGGGCCATCTCGCCGTTGTTCACGCGCACCATGGTCGCGTCGAGGGTCTGCGGGGTCATCCTGTACTTCGGATCTGTCTGAATCATCACACGATAGACACGCGAGAAGCGGTTGATGTTGGAGACATACTGGCCTCCGTAATATCCCGCTACAGTCGAGAGCACGGTGGCGGGGGAGACTCCGGCAATCTTGCACTTCGCCGGATCCACATCCACGAGATACTGCGGGAAGTTCGGGTTGAACGAACTGTACGCCTCGGCGATTTCCGGCCTCTTGCGAAGCTCCGAAAGGAAATCCTGAGAAATCTCGAAGAACGTGTTCACGTCGCCGCCGGTCTTGTCCTGAAGGTACATCTCGAATCCGTTGGTCATGCCGTAGCCGTTGATCATAGGCGGAGCCATAGGAATGATTGTCGCCTCCCTGATGTCCGACAGACGTCCCATCATCTTGCCTATCACCGCGTTCACGTCGTGCTCCCGGCCCTTTCGCTTCGACCAGTCGGTGAGCTTAATCGTGAGGCTGGCGTATGACGACCCTGAGCCGGAGATGAGTCCATATCCAGAAACGGTCGATGTGATTTCGATTTCCGGAATATCCTTTATCCTGTCGTATGCCTTCATCAGGACGTCGTTGGTACTTTCGAGCGACGTGCCCGGAGCCATCTGAAGCTCAACCATAATGTTGCCCATGTCCTCGTTCGGCACGAGACCTGTCTTCGTCGTTGACATCAGCCAGACGAGAAGCGCCACGCAGGCGGCGACAATCGTCCACACGAGCCAGCTGCGCTTGATGAAGAACTTGACTCCTTCCTTATATTTATCGACAACCTTGTCGAAGGCCGTCGTGAACTTTTTTCTGAACCTTGCGGAGAATGAATCTACCTCCTCTCCGTTTTCATTGACGTATGGTTTGAGCAATATGGCACAGAGCGCGGGGGCGAGGGTGAGGGCGTTGACCGCCGAGATGCCGACCGCGACGGCCATCGTGATGCCGAACTGGGTGTAGAACGCTCCTGAGGTTCCGCCCATCATAGAGACTGGGATGAACACCGCCATGAACACAATCGTTGAGGTGAGAATCGCCGCGGTGATGCCACCCATCGCGTCCTTGGTTGCCTGCATCGACGACGTGTAGCCCATTTCGAGCTTCGCCTGCACCGCCTCCACGACGACAATCGCGTTATCCACCACCGTGCCGATGGCGAGCACGAGCGCGAAGAGGGTCAGCAGGTTGATTGTGAATCCGGCCACGGCCATGAACGCGAAGGTGCCGATGATTGCTACGAAAATGGAGACCGTCGGAACGAGCGTAGCCCTGAAGTCCTGAAGGAAGAAATACACGACGAGCACGACGAGCAGGATTGCGAGAAGCAGCGACTTGACCACTTCCTTGATGGATGCGTAGAGGAAGTCGTTGACGCTCAGCATGGAGTCAATCATCAGACCCTCCGGCATGGTCTCGCGTGCCTCATCGATGAGCGCGTCGATGTCGTTCACGACCTGTGTGGCGTTGGAACCTGCCACCTGGAATATCATCATCTCCACTCCCGGATGCCCGTCGGTGGTCGATTTGTAGCCGTATGACTCCGTTCCGAGTTCGATGTGCGCGACGTCCTTGAGCCTCAGCACCTCGCCGTTCGGAAGTGCGCTGATTACGAGTTCACCGAACTCCTCAGGGGTCTGCTTTCTTCCGGAATATTTCATTATATATTCGAACGAAGAACCTGAACTCTCTCCGAACGAGCCTGTCGCGGACTCGATGTTCTGTTCGGCAAGTACACCGGTTATGTCGCTTGGTATCAGATGATAATGAGCCATCGCCGCCGGGTTGAACCAGATTCGCATGGCGTATTTGTCGGACAGGAGCACGACGCTTCCCACTCCCTTGATTCGCTTGAGCTGAGGCTCTATGTTGAGGTCGGCGTAGTTGGCGAGGAACTTCGTGTCGTAGCCGCTCTCCGGCGTGGCGTGCAGGTCGATGACCTTAATCATGCTGTTCTGCCTCTTCACGGTCGTGACGCCAATCTGGTTGACCTCCGCCGGAAGCGAGCCGGTTGCCTGCGAAATCCTGTTCTGGACGTTCACCGCCGCCATGTCCGGGTCGGTTCCCTGACGGAAATAGACCATAATCTCGACGTTTCCGGAGTTGGTCGCGGTGGAGGACATATAGTCCATGTTCTCCACTCCGTTGATGGCCTCCTCGATAGGGGCGATGACCGACTTCTGAACCGTCTCCGCGCTCGCTCCCGGGTAGGACGTCATCACCATGATGGTAGGCGGCGCGATGTTCGGGAACTGCTCGACAGGAAGTGTCTTCACGGCGATGAGACCCGCGAGGACTATGACGATTGAAATGACCGACGAAAGCACCGGCCGCTCAATAAATGTCTTGATATTCATTGTTATTCTCCTTTGATTATCTGGCCATCATGGATAAGACCAACGCCCTCACTTACAATAGTGTCACCTTCTGCCAGTCCTGATTTTACAACGTATGATTTCCCGTCGTCGGTGAGCTTCACTGAAAGCTTCGCCGTAACGGCCTTGCCGTCAATGACTTTCCATGCGCAGACAAAGTCCTGAAGCTCGTAGGTGACGCTGCACGGGATGACGACCGCGTCCTTGAGCGTCGTGGCGAGCACAACCCTTCCGGAAGCCCCGCTGTGGAGAATGCCTCCCTTGTTGGGAAATACAGCCCTGACTGAAACGCTCGCCGTGTTGGGGTCGATGACGCCGCTGATGGACTCAATCTTTCCGGTCTGCGGATAGATGCTGCCGTCCGCGAGTTCAAGGCTTACCTCGGGAAGTCCGGCGAGAACCTCGTCCATGCTGCCGTGCTGCGCCGTGAGTTCGAGAAGTTTAGTCTCTGACAGAGAGTAATATACGTACATCTGAGAATTGTCGGACACCGTCGTGAGCGGAACCGCGATGCTCGGAGAGACGAGCGCGCCCTCCCTGAACGGAAGCGTGCCCACAACTCCGTCGGCCGGACTGAGAACCTGGGTGTATTTCATCTCATTCTCCGCGTTCACGAGCTGGGCCTCTGCCTGTGCAAGCCCCGCCTTTGCCGTGAGCAGCTGGTTCTTTGCCGTGAGCAGGTCAAATTCGGAAATGACCTTTTTATTATATAGCTCCTGCCGGCTGTCGTAGAGAAGCTGCGCCGTGGCGACTCCAGCATTTGCTGACTCCACATTCGCCTGAGCCATCTGGAGAGCAGCCTTGAACGGCACCTGGTCTATTATGAAGAGGGACTGTCCCTTGCGGACCTTCTGACCTTCCCTGACATTCACCTTTGAGATTGTTCCTGAAACCTGCGGGCGGATTTCGATGTCCTGCCGTCCCTGAATCGTCGCGGGATAATGTTCTGAAAGAACGACATCCGTCGTCGTGACCTTTATCGTTGGAAACTCATTCTCCTGCGCACCGTTGCCCGTTCCGCCGTTTCCGCAGCCTGCAACTGACAAAAGGCAGCCCAATGCCGCCGCTAATAATACACTGCTACTTTTCATCTTATCTATAATTTACACTGTTTCAACCTGTTTCCCGAATCAATCTATTCGTGGGATTCTGAAAACGGGTGCAAAGGTACTGCAAAAAACGATGTCTCCGAATTTCAAAATTTCGCGTGAATTGTTCAAAATCGGAACAAAAACTCTAACTTTGCCACAGTGAAATTTGAGAAAAACAAGATTTCGGGAATATGAAAAAATTGAAGGAATATATCGAAGACTCGCTGAGCGGCAACGACGGCTTTTGGGTGCGCGAGCTGACCACCGAGGAACTGACATCGGAACCGATTCACCTGAACTGCACCGTGATAGCCCTCTGCATGAAAGGCACCGCAGTGTTCAGCATCGACACGAAGGATTATGACATTTCTGTCGGAAGCGAGGCTTTCCTGCTCTATGATCTTGTCTTTTCCATAAGGCGCACGAGTCCGGATTTCGTCGTGCGAATGTTCATTTTTTCACGGGAGATTTCCAATC
>CAVBPI010000245.1:0-2472 GCA_963596955.1 bacterium
GGCTCTGATGATTCTGGTCACGGGAACGGCTCTTGCCCAGAACATTCAGGTAAGCGGAACAGTTACGGAAGCCTCCGGTGAGGCCGTACCTTTCGCTTCTGTGCACATTAAGGGCACAACCAACGGGGTAAGCACCGATACTGACGGGCATTATGCCATAACCGTCGCGCCGGATGCCACCCTCGTCTTTTCTTCCGTGGGCTACCAAACTCTTGAAGCCCCTGTAAACGGAAGAAGCCTCATTAACGCCACACTCCTCGCTGACACCCAGTTCCTTGACGAGGTGGTCGTTACAGCGGTCGGAATCCAGCGTTCGGAAAGGTCACTCGGTTATTCGGTGACAAAGGTAAATTCTGACGAGACCGTGCGCAGGGCAGAACCCGACCTTCTCCGCGCACTCGACGGTAAGGTTGCGGGCGTGCAGGTCAGCTCTCCGTCCGGAGATGCCGGAGGAGCAACGCGAATCACCATCCGAGGCAACTCCTCGTTCCTTGGTAACAACCAGCCGCTCTATGTGGTCGATGGCGTTCCATACAGCAACGACGGAACATCTTCAAGCAACCGAGGCAGCGGACTCGGAGGAGCATACGGTTCAGGAATATCAACTCTCGACCCTAACGACATCGAGTCAATGAGCGTCCTCAAGGGTGCGGCTGCCTCTGTGCTCTATGGTTCAAGAGCCGCCAATGGAGTCGTGCTCATAACCACCAAATCCGGAGCGAAGAACATCGGAGGGCAGAAGGATTTCGAGATAACTTTCAACGGCTCCTATTCAATCGAGACCATAGCGTCGCTTCCTGACTACCAGAACACCTACGGACAGGGAAACAACTTCATGTTCTCCGGCAGCAACGGCTCATGGGGAGCTGCGTTTACGGAAGGCGCGACAATGGATATGTACGAGGCCATCGCCGCTGAATATCCTGACCTCGCTCTTGAGCTCTATCCGGACCTCGGAGGCAAGATTCCTTACAAGGCGTACAAAAACAATGTCAAGGATCTCTTCAGAACAGGAGGAATCTGGGATATGTCACTGAATGTGAGAAGTACCGGGGAAAACGGCTTCTTCAACGTCACGGGTTCATGGCTTTCTCAGGACAGCTACATTCCGGGATCAGATTTCGACAGGTACTCGTTCAGCGTCGGCGGCTCTCAGAAGCTTAAGAACGGCGTGCGGTTCGGAGGGAACATATCATTCTCCTACACCGACCAGCAGAGTCCGATGTACGGCAACAACCAGTCTTCCGCAAGCCTCGGAGGCCTGTCGTCTCTCGCAAGGGCATTCATCATGCCGAGAAGCTGGGACATCCAGAATTTCCCATACCAGAAGAAAGACGGCAGCAACCTTCTCTTCCAGCTTTCAAGTCAGGCAAACAACCCTTACTGGGCATGGGAGAACGACAAGATAAACACTCAGCAGAAGAGGACAGTCGCCAACTTCAACATAGGATACGACATCACGAAATGGCTGTCCGTTGACTACACATTAGGATATAACGGATATGACCAGAACAGAAAGACCATCATCAACAAGGGTTCACGCGGATATGCCGGGAAAGGCTACATCGGCAAGAGCGCATACGAGGACAGCCAGATAGAATCGACTCTTCTCCTCTCCGGCGGACACCGCTTCGGAGGTTTCGGTCTCAAGGTCACTTTAGGGCATAACTATAATCAGGAACTTGTCAAGAGTGCGGCTTCCGCCGGTACGGAAATCGTCAACAACGGAATCTTCGCCATTGACAACACCAAACAGCAGACAGCTTCCGAGGCATATTCAAAATCACGCAAGTGGGGCATTTTCGCGGACGTAGTTCTCGATTGGAAAGAGTGGGCGTTCCTCAACCTTTCCGCAAGAAATGACGTGTCATCAACGCTCCCTGTAGGCAACAGAAGCTTCTTCTATCCTGCCGTTTCCGGTTCGTTCATCTTCAGTGAGGCGTTCAACATAAAGAACGACTTCTTCAATTTCGGAAAAGTGAGAGCCAGCTGGGCAAAAGTAGGAAACGACGCCTCGCCGTATTATGTGAACGGGACATACACAATCGGAAGCCCGTATATGGGAGAAGGGCTCATGGAACTCCCGACAATCTCATACGATCCGAACCTCAAGCCCGAGTTCACGAGCGAAGTGGAGGTCGGAGCGGAACTCAAGTTCTTCGACGGAAGAATCGGATTTGATGGGACATGGTACAACAGGGTATCGGACAACCAGATTGGAGCCAAGACTTCCGCGCCTTCAACAGGCTACAGCAGCTATGTCACGAACTTCGGTTCAATCCGCAACCGCGGCTGGGAACTCGGACTCGACCTCTATCCTGTCGTGACAAAGGACTTCAGCTGGAGCATCTATACGACATTCACACAAAACAAATCCAAGGTTCTTTCTCTCGCGGAAGGCGTGGACAAGATGTATGTCGGAGGCGACTGCACGACCCCGAGACCGGCACTTATCGTCGGACAGCCTTACGG